>JAXJJE010000138.1:0-10209 GCA_036298405.1 Acutalibacteraceae bacterium | reverse complement strand
TGTTAAATCAACATTTTCCAAAAACTGCTCAATCAACTGGTCAAATACACCTGCTGAAATTTCCTGCTCGATATTCTCTCTGATAGCATCACTTAAATCAACTGTCTCAAAGTAATTATTTACGTAGTCAACAAGGTTATTAAATGCTTCAGCAGTCTGCATCATAGCACTGTCAACATCGTCCATATTATTAGCTAATTCATTTAAGTAAGCCTGCACCTTATAAAGCACTTCCACATAACTCAAACTATCGTCATAAACCTGTGGAAGAACCTTCTGTGCCCAGAATCTTAATTTCTGAGCAGGTGAAAAAGAGAAATTCAACTTGTCATAAAACATAACAACACCCCTTTACCATAAATTGAAAAACAGGTCTCTTAGTTCTCTTATAATAAGCATATCTATATTTAAGAATGTCTCTCTATATTCCTGTAACAACTTGGAATAACTAACACCGCCGTTTTTACCCTGTATTCTCTCCAAATACTCGTCAGTGCTATTAAGATGTCCAAGCGTATGCTTACGTTCTGTGGTATCAGTGTTATCGCCAAGCACCCTCTGCATCCTAGTGTTATCGGTTCTGGTATCCTGTACCGTTTTACCGTAATTTGTGGTGCTACTTGACGTAGAACCATTACTGTCATCAGTAATATGCCTAGCGTCTGTGAGATATGTCAAATTCTCAAGGTTTCCAACACTTCCCTGTGGTGTATCGCTGTAGTAATCCCAATGGTCATTTTTATTTCTAACAGTTCCAGTGTCTGTATCACTACCACCGTTTACAATTCTGTGTGCCACATCACCACTATTTCGTACATCATCTTGTACGTCTTTAACTACTTCTGTTACACCTTCTGTGGTGTCACTGTGTTCATCTTCTGTGGTCTTATTACCAGTTTTTGTAATATCAACATCATACAACGGGTTAAACTCCAACGTAGCTGATTTATACAACTGGTTATAATAAGGCATAATTTCCTGCATCCTTCTCTGCAAAAACAGCTTCCACAGACCAACACTTTCAGCACATATCTCTCTAGTATAATAGTGCTTCAATATTTTAGTTTCAAGAATTGGTCTGTATTCTTCATCAAAGATAGGATACTCAAAATCAAATATCTTATCCCTACACATACTAAGAACCAGATTAATATCTTTATACCCGCTACTTTCAGTATATCCGCACTCGCTCATACAAATATACCTTAATTCTGTTGTATATTTACTCAATTCATCACCTTCTTTTTAGGCAACATTATTCATCTGTGTCTTTTCCCTCTGTCTCATTTGGTAGCATATCACCACCATCCATTTCTCTGTAGTCTTCTCTGTAGTCTACTTCAACATCAAGACCAAACATTTTATTAATCTGTTCACAAGCCTGACGTCTTGATTCAAGTCTACTATGTCTGCTAGCGATAGTACCACCCATTGACCTAGTTACTTCATCACTAACTAACCGCTCTTTTTTCTGAATATTAATATTAGAAATTCCCAAGTATGTTAATGCTTCATTCCATATCTGACCTTTTAAATCATATATCTTATCAGCCACATATGGTGCATCTGTTTTAAGAGCCTTCATTCCATTAATATCAAGGTTCTTATCACCCATAATAACAGGTACATTACCGTCATATTCTTTATACAAATTGAGCATTGTCAGTCTCTGCTCTTCTGTACTCTGAATTAACACAGGTGTTTTCTGAGCATTTACATTAACATCAATGATTCTATCCAGATTCCATAACCGTCTAGCAAAGTATCTAATATCTGGCTCACTATTTACGTGCATAAGGTTATTATAGATAATCACAGAATTATCAATGTTAAGTTGTCTCTGATAACCATTAACAGCAAATGCTCTTCGCTGAATAGGTATTCTATATACATTCAACTGACCATTAATAATACACTGTAAAGCTAGATAGCCAAGTTCTTCATCTTGGAAGAAAACAGCCTGTCCATCTGTAAACAGCGTCAGTTCCAAAAATCTTGGGTCTATGCTGTCTGGAAGGTTTTTCCACTCAAACATAGATATAGCCAGTTCTGTAAGTCTCATAAGATAGATACCATATGCTCTGTTATTTTCCCTAGCACTGGTTTCAAATCTGGTCTTTTTACGTCTTGCCAATTTTATCACCACCTTTAAAACTACTCAGACGCAGGTCTATTATTTCTTCCGTACTCACCGATATGGTCTCCCCAATTCCAGAATCTTATACCACTATTGAAATAATTATCAATAGCCTGTGCATCATCTGACGGTAATGCTCCCTCACCACATATACCAACAGTTTTAACATAATTCCACTCTGGTCTACTGCTAATATTCGGAATAGCTAGACCATCGTAGGCATAACCATACAAATCAAAAAAGTCATCAATAGCCTTTGCTTTTTCTTTAGTTACGCACATTCTGCCACTATAAAACTGCTGAGTACCTGCTACAATATTTGCACCACCGTTTGACAAATTACCACGGCAAATATCAGCGGCAATACTGGCTTTATAAACGTCTGTCAGTATATTACTAACTGTCTGAATAGCGTTCTGGGCTACAAGCCCCTTCTGCATATGCGTAGCATTTGTAGCAAATTTACCACCGAACGGCATTGTCATTGTTGTAGCTAGACCAACTGCTGACGATGCAGCATTACTTGCTATTCCAATTCCTATCGGTACAGCGTTTTGTGCTACCCATGCTTTATATGCGTCCATATTCCACGAGCATATTGGGTAAGATGATAGTACAAGTGTTTCAGTATTAAGTGTATCCAATGAAGAAGTATTTTTATAGTCTTTTGGTCTAGCTATCAAAGATACAGGTTGTGTTATTGTACCGTAAACATCAAGTATAGGTCTAAGATTAGTAAAAAATTCATATCTTAAAATTAATGAATCCCCAGAAGCATTATCTACGTGCCAGAAATTATACGGATAGGTATATAGTTTTCTGTTTCTAGGTTGATACCCATCTAGTTTAGCAGAAGCTGTCAGTGTTTCACCAACATATTCAAAGCCAAGGGCTGACCTACCAGACGGAATAACTTTTTCTTCGCCCGCGTCTATAGGCCCTACTATCTTTTTAGGGCACATATACATCCCTACTACAGCATCTGGTCTTTGAATGTATTGGGCTAATCTTGCGTTTATGGTCTGTACGTCAGTACTGTTGTAGGCATACATTGTAGCACCACCATATATACCATCGTACAACTTACCATCAACAGCGGAGCCTGTCACATCACAGATAGTGATTATAACACACATATCTCTAATCGGTTCACTCGGCCCATATGCACCAATGTCATTCTTAACTGTAACATACTCACCAGTCTCAATAGGTTCGGGCAAAATGTTAGCACCTATAACGTCTGTGACAGAATGTTCTCTTTCAACGTAAGCTAACAGAGTGTTATTAGGATTAGTGTAATTATACTCAAAGTACCAAGTCTGTATTGGGTCAATCGTAAACCTTACTTCTGTAACAGCGTTGTTGATATACTCTACATTGTCAATAAAAGCATAAAACCACTTATTATGGAAGCCAGTATTTCTGAACATCATATAACCACAATCATATAAGTCAGCTACAGGTCTTCCAATTCTCATAACACCTTTAGTTACTCTCTGATATGTCTGGTCTGTAAAACTATACTTTGTCTTACCCATGAAATAATTTGTCTGATTTACTAAACTGCTCCACCATATAGTATTTACGTGCTCTGGGTCTAATTTTACACCAGTCAAGAACCTAACGTCTGAATCTGGAGCAACGTACATATTTCCACCCCATTTCTAAAATAGGGCGGGCGTAAGAAAGAAGTAAAAAGAACCGCCCGCCCTCTCTAAATGATTAGATACTATCAAACTTTAGTAAGTGTAACTGTAGCACCCTGTGCTGTATTAAGTGCAAAGGCACTAGCTGTCTCATACACATCTTCACCAATCTTAGCCTGCAACTTGCCAACAGCTTCAGCATCAGACGGAACAATAATTGCACCATATCTGTGAATGGCTACACCGTTTTCTGTAGCTGTCTCTGTCTGTACAAAGTTATAACCTGTATTACCCAGAGTTGTAGGCTCTGTAAGTTCAAGTGTGAAAATAGTTGCATCAGCAGAAGTCTCTTTATCTGCTACAGTAAATGTAAGTGTGGCAGGTGTCGTTGTTGTAGCTGTATCATCAACAAACACAACAGCGTTACTGTACGGAGAATGTGAAATAGTCTTCCATACATTGTAAAAATAATTCCAGTACATTCCAGAACCTACGTAAGTCTCTGTAAACTTAGCAAGGTTATCATAAATCTGGAACCACTCTTTATCTACAATAACACCTACTACATCCTGCATAAGTGCTAGTTCAGCGTCTGTGATAGGCTCAATCTGGTCAGACTCCTCAAGAATCTGCTCGAACCTTGCACTGTCAAATGTTGTCCAGTCATCAATCAGCTTACGTTTACCAATGAAGTCTGCCTTATCCATGTTAAACGCACCTGCTAATACACCAACATCGTATCTGGCATCATACATGGCATCAATGAAAATATACTGGTCTGCTTTAGGTGTGGTAGTCGGAACACCTGCTTCATTGTAATCCGACTTCATAAACGGAAGCATGTTTGAGATTCCTCTGTATGCAATAGCAGAATTATGAATATCACTAGTATCAACTGCTACAGGCTTCATTTTACCATGTGCAATAGCTTTAATAAGCAGATACTTAAACAGCAGATATTCATCATACTCTGCACCAGTATAAACAGCATCAACGATTTTAGCAATTAAATCCTGTACACCATTAATACTGGTAAATGCCATACGCAGGTCTTCGTCTTGAATTGTAACAGGATACTGTACTCTCCAGTTCATAATATGGAAAGCACTTCTGACGTCTGGCAGTGTACGTCTAAACTCTCTGGCAGGTGCTTTTTCTACAGAGAATGTTCTGGCTTTAGCAATAGCAACAAATACTTCCTCTACAGTTTCACCAAACTCAAGATAGCCCTTCTTCAAGTCTGCATAAGCGTTGTTGAATGTTGCACTGTTAACTCTGACAAGTGCGATTCTGTTTACAAGGGCATTAATAAACTGGTTTGCCAGTGCAGGTGTACCGTAAATAACTTCACCTACTCTGGGAATATCTGTTTCAGTTTCAACGACAGGAACACTAGACTGATACTCCTGTGAAGCGTTCTGCCTGATAACATTAAGAATGTCAATGGTAGACGCATTAAGCGTTGTCTGTGCAATTCGTCTAGGCATAAATTATTCCTCCTTAAAAAGTTCTTCATATTTGGTCTTCTGTGGTTCTGGCTCTGGTTCTGGGTCTGGATTAACAGGGTCTGGTGGATTAGTTCCAGAGTTGAAGAACCTGTCTCTATATCTCTGTCTCCACTCTTTATCATTATCCTCATACTTCTGTTTCCAGTCTGTACCATCACCACTTAAACTATCAATGGTGTCTGTAACATCCTCAATAAGTGCCAGTGATTCATCTGAATCAATCTGGTCACCGAGTCTGTCTCTGATACTCTGTAAGATTTCTTCTTTAGTTCTTACTGCCATCTTGTTACTATCTCCCTTCTAATAATGGTATCTAATCATTTGCCAGATTTTCATCTTTTTGGGTGTTCTGGTAGGGTCATAAGGTGGGTCATCTGGGTTATAGTGTTGTAGCAGGTCGTAATAATACTGAGCATATTGCTGTCTTAACACTAAATCATTGTAGTCAGCATTTCTTTCAAAGTTCCTTTGGAAAGCACCAGTCAACCAGTCAACAGACTGTGTACTTGCCTTGTAGTCATCAAAGGATATAGGATACATTACTGTTTGAATCCACTGTCCAGAAGTCACAGTTTCATCGTTTATCCATTGTAACTGTGCGTCACCAGAATCCCAAGCAAATCCGTGTCTGTCAGCCCAATTAGTAAAGTTCGATGCGGGTGTCCACTGTACTAAACCAAAACCACCTGTTGTGTTAGGGTGATTCTCCCATAAGCCTGGGTTTATCTGGGATTCCCTGTACATGTTTCCAAGTGTAGCACATATAGCGTTGAATGACCAACCTAGCCCTATCAAATAAGAATAAACAATATAGGCATTATTATCAGATTCTGCTTGTGTCAGCCAGTCATTTCTTTTTACCCACTCAAGTGATACAGGTGTCTGTAAATAGATGAAACCTTTTAAGACATACCCTCTGCTAACCATCCATGTTGAACGGTAACCAGTATTTACAGGGCAGTTTTCTGTCCAGAAATAACTCTGTGTGTCTGGTGGGTATGAAGCTATAGGTCTGTAATATCCACTATTACTTGTTACCAGACCACTGGCATTTATCTGCTCTACAACAGCTACGTGACCTGCATAATAACCATCTGGGTCATACCAACAAGCAATAGCCCCTAATTCTGGTGTTGAACCTTTGCGATAACCAGTCGGTAAATTATCATACCATGTTCCTGCATTTCCTGTAGGTAAATATGTGGGAGGCTGTTGTGTTATTTCCCACGTTCTTCCCCAAGCATAACAAGTGCAATTAGGTAATTCCAAACTTGGAGTATAGAACGGATTTGTTCCACTGTACCAGTATTGACTTTGATAAACGCCATTAACTGTAAGTCTTGGTACAAACGCCATTAACTTTTACCCTTTAGCATCTGGTTCACAACAGCCTGTACCCTGTCATAATCATAACCTGCACTGGTAAGCAGTTCTTTTCTCTTTTTACCTACATCCCATAAACCTGCTATTACCTGTTTTGCTATTTCATCATATAAGTGTGCATCAACGTATAAAGCGTTAACCAGTGTCTGTATAGTGTTAGGGTCATAACCTGCTTTTTTAAGACGGTCTTTTCTTTCATCACCGTTCCCCCATAAACCTAACAACACTTCGTTAGCTATCTCTTGATTCGTTTTCTTATTTGACGTAACAGGCACTAAATCCCAATTAGGTCTACCATAACCTGCAATTCTGGTGTCATTTCTGTAATAGCTACGTTTGTTAACTCCACCGTCACCACCGCCAGTATTACCTTCAATGGTGTACACCTTATTATCGTTATAAGCTACAACTATTCCTGTGTGGGTCTCCCTGCCTTTAGCACCAAAAAATATCTGGCTACCGAGGGACGGAGTTGACTTAAAAGCGTTATGGTCTCTGTAAAACTGTGCAGAATATGGGCATCCTGCTCCTGTCTCTTTTTCTGGCTGATAAATCATGTTGATTCCTGTCTTATATCCGAATGTGATTATAAAACACCAGTCAACGAAAATATCGCACCAGTCATAACCATTTTTAGGGAAATTATAGACAGTTCCAATCTTGTCTAGTTCCTGTGCGTATTTATTCTTTTTTCCTGCACTGGCTTTGTAACCTAGCTGTGATTCTGCTGTAGCAATTAATGCTTCTTTTGGTGTCATATTATTCTTCTCCCCTTGCCAACCTCTCCGATAACTGTGTTAATGCAATAGTGTTATTCTCTACAGCCTTTGTAATTTCAACCATTTCTGCTCTGTGTTCGTTAGTGATTTTCTCAATCTCTGCTTTATTATTATCTGTGACGTATTTGATATAGTACATCATAATAATACACATAGCAATAGGAAAACCTACTGTGGTTATGGCTTCTAAAATAGCACCGAGTTCCATAGAATCACCCCCAATCCCTCTCTTTAATTGTACTATAGATCTGGTCAAAAGTCAATAAATGTAGTATAATAAGGTAAGAAAAGGAGACATTATGAATAAACCTAAATACTATGACGGTACAAAACTATTATCAATGACAGACATAAACGGTGACAAACCAGAAATATATATTTGTACATCTAATAGGTCAGCAGGTAAGACAACATATTTTAACAGATTGTGTGTAAACAGATTCCTTAAATATGGTGAGAAGTTTGCTGTACTCTATCGCTTTAGTTATGAATTATCTGAATGTGCTGATAAGTTCTTTAAAGATGTTGGTATGTTGTTTTTCAGTGATAAGACCATGGTATCTGTAGCAAGGGCTAAAGGAATGTTTCATGAATTATTCCTAGATGACGTAAGCTGTGGCTATGCTCTTGCACTTAATAACGCAGACCAGATTAAAAAATACAGTCACCTGCTAAGTGACGTTAAAAGAATTGTATTTGACGAGTTTCAGAGTGAAACAGGAAAGTACTGTTCAGATGAAACTAAGAAGTTTATAAGCATCCATGTATCTCTAGCCAGAGGGCAAAATGAACAGGTTAAATACCTTCCTGTATATATGATAAGTAATCCTGTCACTATTCTTAATCCGTATTATATAAGTATGGGCATCACCGAACGGATAAAAACCGATACCAAATTTTTACGTGGGGACGGATTTGTATTGGAGCAGGGCTTCAACGAATCAGCTTCAAATGCTCAGAAGACCAGTGCCTTTAATAGAGCCTTTGGGAAAAACTTATACGTTGCCTACGCAGCCGAAGCTATCTATCTCAATGATAATAAGGCATTTGTTGGAAGACCAAAGGGTCAATCAAGGTACTTCTGCACTCTTAAATATATGGGTTCGGAGTATGGTATTAGGGAATATAGAGAAGACGGAATTATTTACTGTGATGACAAGCCAGATAGCAGTTGTAATATGAAAGTAACTGTTACAACCACAGACCATGAGATTAATTACGTCATGCTTAAAAGGAATGATACAGTGCTTACCACCTTACGATATTTCTTTGAACGAGGATGCTTTAGGTTCAAAGATATTAAGTGCAAAGAAGCTGTGTTAAAAGCACTCAGTTATTAATTTATTTCGCTATCCTCTTGTGTTAATGTAAAGGGCTATACTCAGATAGCACAGGTGAAATATACTGCTGATGATGCGTACGGATTTGCTTACCGCTTTTATGTTGCACAGGTGTCGGATAGATATAGAAGAGCCAGTAAATCGGTTTTCCGAAATACTGGCTCTCTTGCTGTCTTAATAGTTATATACTCTGTGGTGTCCTGTTAACAGGTCTGTGTAGTTTATATCTTCGTAGTATACTGCACCTTTAGGGCAACGATGCTCTACAGTGCAGAAGTGTTCATATACTGCTACAACCTTGCAGATTATAGGTTTTCTGGTTCTCTTGTATTCACCGTATGAATTAAACCTGTGTGTTACCATAATCTGTGAACCTCTGGTGATGTTATCTGCTATATTAAAAAGTTCTGGATTAGTTCTATAATTAATCATATTTTCCTCATTTCATAATAACCTTCAACAAGTACCGTTCCGCCGTGTATTCTTTTTGGCATTAATTTTCCTTTTATTTTCAGACCGACTTTAAAATCTTTCAAGGAGCGTTTTGTGTTAATAAATTCTTTTTCTTCTTCATCATATTTGTCACCTTCCTTTACTTCGTATCCTGTCATCGACTTGACAAATAAGTCTTTGCACTTTTCTGGCATACCTGCACACTTTACGTTGTAGTACGGTTTATCTATCGGTTCACCGTCTTCGTGTGTAATGTGTTCTATGTATGTCTTCTGTCTGACAAAAATAGCTTCATCCCAATAGGATTCTAATTTCCAACAGCAGAAGTTTACAGGGTCTACAGTAATTCCCTTTACCTTTTCTGGTGGTATGTCACAGTGTATTGAATCTGTGTCTGCATAAATAAATCCTGCTTTATCTGCACCATAATAATTCTTCTGGGCGGCTCTTATTGTAAAGTTCCTTGCGTAACTGGTAATGGCACTACCTATTGGAATGTAACCTGCTTTTTTATCGTGTGCTTCGCAAGGCATAAATCCTAGAGAATTATCATCTTTTAGGTAAGCTACTTTAAATGATGAATCATCATTACTAGCCATCTTGCCGTATAGATTATTTAAGAACAGCTTTGCCAGTTCTCTCATAGCCCCTTTTGATTTAATCTTTAGCTGTTTGTACGGATTAATATAATCATCAAATAGCCCTATCCTAGCTTTAAACCAACACCCATCTAGGATTTTAAAATCTCTGATGTTGTAGTGTTCTAGGAATAGCTTAAAATCAGTGCAGGTTAAGGTTAATGTAACTTTTGCTTCTTTAACTTCACCATGGATGTCCCTGTAGTACCTGTGATACTCGCCAGTTTTCGGGTCTTTTATGTCGGATGTTTCAAGGCACTCTGTACCTTTATACAGCCAGTTACCTTTAATCTGGATAAATGGTAACATTCCTTCTTTTAAATAG
>JAXJJE010000137.1:0-7291 GCA_036298405.1 Acutalibacteraceae bacterium | reverse complement strand
ACAAGATGCTGGAAACGAGTTGGGTTAGTTGAGTTACCTGTGATTGATACACCAACGTTCTCCTTCTGCATGATTGCAACGCCCTCACGAACATCGTCAGCACCGTAGCAACGAACGTTAGCTCTTTCACCGTCTGAGTAAGCTGTTTCGTTAACAACCTTTAGCTCGCCTGTGAAATAGTCAAACTCTGTCTGAACATATGTAAAGCCGTTGATTCTTGAAATGATGTAAGCAGCGTCCTTACCAAGACCGTTTAGGATAACCTGTAGAGGCTCTTTTCTAGCCTTGTTAGCGTTTCTTGCGATACCGATAGCACCCTCAGCAGCTGCAAAGCTCTCGTGACCTGCTAGGAAAGCAAAGCACTTTGTCTCATCTCTAAGTAGCATAGCACCTAGGTTACCATGACCTAGACCAACGTTTCTCTGCTCTGCAACAGAACCAGGAATACAGAAAGCCTCAAGACCAACACCGATAGCCTCAGCAGCATCAGCAGCTGTCTTAACCTCTTTCTTTAGTGCAACTGCACAACCTAGTGTGTAAGCCCAACCAGCATTCTCAAATGCGATTGGCTGTACGTCTTTAACGATCTGATATGGGTCAAAGCCCTTATCAAGACATAGCTGTCTAGCCTCTTCAAGATTTGCAATACCGTACTCGGCAAGGCATTTCTCAATTTTAGGCATTCTTCTGTCCATACTTTCAAATGTAACTGCCATTATTAAGTCCTCCCTTACCAATTACTCTTCACGAGGGTCAATATACTTAGCTGCGCCATCAAAGCGACCATACTGACCGATGTTGTTTTTATATGCTTCATCAGGGCTAACACCACGACGGATATCCTCAAGCATTTTGCCTAGCTTAACGAACTGATAGCCGATAACCTCGTTGTTTTCGTCTAGAGCTGTCTTTAGAACATAACCCTCAGCCATCTCCATGTAACGAACACCCTTAACCTTTGTGCTGTACATTGTACCAACCTGTGAACGAAGACCCTTACCTAGATCCTCAAGACCTGCACCAACTGGTAGACCACCCTCTGAGAAAGCTGTCTGGCTTCTACCATAAGCTAGCTGCTCGAAGATGTTCTTCATAGCTGTGTTGATAGCGTCACAAACAAGGTCTGTGTTTAGGCACTCTAGTAGAGTTTTGCCTGGTAGAATTTCAGCAGCCATAGCAGCTGAGTGTGTCATACCTGAACAACCAATTGTTTCTACAAGAGCTTCCTCAACAATACCCTCTTTAACATTTAATGTTAGTTTGCAGGCACCCTGCTGTGGAGCACACCAGCCAATACCGTGTGAAAGGCCAGAAATGTCTTTAATTTCGTAAGATTTTACCCATTTACCCTCTTCAGGAATAGGTGCAGGACCGTGGTTAGGGCCCTTTGCTACAGTGCACATATGTTCAACTTCTTTTGAATAAATCATGTGTACTACTTCCTTTCATCTTATTTTTGTAAAAATGTTTACATTTTTTTACACATTAATTATAAGCATTTTTTTGCTTCTATGCAAGTATTTAGGAATGATTATTTAAAATTTTTAAAATATTTTGTCATAATTTTATCGAAATACATCATCTAGCACAAAAACAGGTTGTTTTTGCACACCTTTTTTATAGGGTTTAAGTTTGCTCTTTTCGCTAATTAGTTGACACTTTTCGCTAGTTTTTGTATAATACATTTAAAGGAAATTACACAATGGATATGTTATGCCATATACAATAAATCTACATAAAATATAGAGACTATCGTGTATATGCTTAACACTTAATAAAGATATGAAGCTGACAAATATTGTACAGATAAGCATTACTGTTTTTCTGTTTAGTAAATAAATATGATTGCTTCAATCGTATTGGAGGGTATAAATATAATGAATCCTATAAAATCCATAATTTCACGCAGACAAGCTTATTTATCAGAACATTTTGATTCAAGCAAGTACGGTAAAAGGCTTAAAACCCTAAAGGATACACATAAGGGCGAAAAATGCTTTGTTATAGGCAATGGTCCTAGTCTTAGAGCAGAGGATTTAACCGTTTTAGAAAAAAACGGAATTGCTACCTTTGCTGCTAACAGAATTTACAAGCTTTTTGAAAACACCGATTGGCGTCCTACATACTACGCTTGTGAGGACGAATTTGTTTTAGAGGATATTCAGGATAAAATTAATGAGCTTGATTTTAAGTATAAGTTTATTCCTATTAATTTTAATTGGTTTAAAAATATTAAGATTAATAACGCTTATTATTTTTATCAAAAATTCGACAGCACTCTACAGCAAGGTGGTTCAAGACCCGACTTCTTCTCTGAAGATGTAACTAGATGTATACCTTGTCGTGGTAGTGTTATTACTACCTGTGTACAGCTGGCTGTATATATGGGCTTTACCGAGATTTATCTTATTGGTGTTGACCACAGCTTTAGCCGTATGACAGACAAAAACGGAAATCTTATTGTTGACGAAAAGATAAAGGACCATTTCGGTAACCAGAAGAATGCTGACGAAAATACTAAGGGTATTTTCAATATAGACACAGCTACACAGTCCTTTATGGATATGAAGGAATTTTGTGATAAGCTGAATGTAAAGGTTTACAATGCTACTCGTGGTGGAAAGCTTGAGGTTTTCCCTAGAGTAGATTTTGATGATTTATTTTAATATGGAGGATAATTATGAAAAAGCTTAATGTAATTGGAGTAATTCCATCAAGATATGGTTCTACTAGATTCCCGGCAAAGCCACTTTCTGACATCTGTGGCAAGCCAATGGTTTGGTATGTTTACCAGCAGGCTTTAAAGGCTAAGGGTTTATCTGCTGTATATGTTGCAACAGATGACCAGAGAATTGTTGATGTATGTAACCAATATGGTATGAATGTAATAATGACATCTGACCAGCACAAAACACCTAACGACAGAGTTCACGAGGTTTCTACAAAGATTGATGCTGACATTTATGTATGTATTAATGGTGACGAGCCATTAATCGAACCAGAGGTAATTGAAAGAGCAATACCAGAAGAAAGCGACGAGCAGGATTTGGAGTATTTCTACTCTAATGTAATTACAACTATCGAAAATCCTGTTGAGGTTGTTGACCCAACTAACATAAAGGCTGTTGCCAACGCACAGGGCGACGCTATGTGGGCTTCCAGAAGTCCTATTCCTTATCCAAAGGGAAATATGCAGTTCCAGTACAAAAAAATAGTTGGTATTGCTGCTTTCTCTAAAAAGGCTCTTCAGTTCTATGTAGACACACCAAGAAGTCAGGTTGAATGTACAGAAGAGCTAGACCTGTACCGTTTCTTAGAAAACGGCAAAAAGGTTAAGCTGAAAGAAATTGAATGTCATACACTTTCTGTTGACACTCCTAAGGATTTAGAGAAGGTTAGAGAGGTTATGGCTGAAAAGCTAAAATCAGAAAATTAAATTTTAAATTTACTAAAGAGGTATATTATGAATCACGCAATGCTACTTGATTGCACACTAAGAGATGGTGCATATCTGATTGACAAAAAATTTGGTGACACAACAATACATGGTATTGTAAAGGGCTTGCAGAAAACAGGTATTGATATTATCGAAATCGGTTTTCTACAGGACGATGAATTCGGTGAGGGTAAAACTGTATTTAAAAACAGTGTAGATGCAGAAAAGTTTGTACCACAGGACAAGCAGAACTGTGAGTTTGCTGTTCTTGCTGACTATTGCAGATATTCTATTGAAAACCTTGACGATTATACAGGTAAATCCTTTGACGCTGTAAGAGCCTGCTTCTTCAAAAAAGAAAGATATGATGTACTTGAATTTTGTAAGCAGATTAAAGCAAAGGGCTATAAGCTTTTTGTTCAGCCTGTTGATATTTTAGGCTATACAGATACAGAGATAGTAGAGTTTGTTAACCTTGTTAACGCAATCGAGCCTTACTGCTTCTCTATTGTAGACACATTTGGCTCTATGTATGTAGACGATTTACAAAGAGTTTACAGCCTTATTGACCATAACCTTGTTTCTTCAAGTAAAATCGGTTTTCATTCTCATAACAATATGCAGATGTCAAGTGCTTTGTCACAGGAGTTTTTAAAAATGACATTTGGCAAGAGAGAGGTAGTTGTTGATACTACTATTTCTGGTATGGGTAGAGGTGCTGGTAATACTCCTACAGAGCTTGTTGCTCAGTATATGGTTTCTAAGCTTGGCTATAACTACGATATTGACGCTTTGCTGGATATTATTGATGAGTATATGGATAATATCCGTTCAAGATGTAGCTGGGGCTATGACACCCACTACTTTATTGCAGGTGCATACAGTGCACACGTAAATAACATTGCATACCTTAAAAAGAAAAACAGTATTCGCTATAAGGATATCAGATATATCCTTAACAAAATCGGAGCAGTTCCAAGAAAGCGTTACGATTACGATTTACTGGATAATACATATATGGATTATCTGAATTCAGATATAGATGATTCAGAGGCTATTGCAAAGCTAAAGGCTGATTTAGGCGATAAAAATGTTGTTTTGATTGCACCAGGTGCAACAGCAAAAACCTGTGCTGATAAAATCAATCAATATGTAGCAGACAATGACGCTGTAGTTATTACTGTTAACTTTATGTATGACGCAGTTAAGTCTGACTATATGTATTTCAGCAATGTAAAGAGATATGAATATTGGAAGAATGACGAAAAATTCTTTGATATTGCAAAGATTATGACCTCAAATGTTACCACTACCCCACAAAGCAACGAAACCATTGTTTCATTTACAAATCTTATTAAATGTGGCTGGGAGCATATGGATAATTCTGCAATTCTACTATTAAGACTTCTTGACTCACTTGGTGTTAAGTCTATTGCTATTGCAGGCTTAGATGGCTATGACTATAAGGCAAGCGACACAAACTATGTAAGTCAGGAAATGGAGCTTTCTAATGTTTCTATTGAGTCATTACTTCTTAACGAAGAAATCAAAGAAATGCTTAAGGACTTTTTTGATACAAAAACAGGCACAGAGGATATTAAGTTTATCACACCATCAAGATTTGAGAGTATAGCAGGTGGCAAATAATGATTATCAACGCAAATAAATTTGAAGCTTTAAGAAAAGAAATTAAATTTGTAATATTTGATGTTGATGGCACATTAACCGACGGTAAAATTTATATGGGCAAAGACGGAGAGCTGTTTAAAGCCTTTGACATAAAGGACGGCTGTGCAATTCACGACATTATGCCAAAAAACAACATTGTTCCAATTATTATGACTGCAAGAAGCTCGCAGATTGTAATTAACAGATGTAAAGAGCTTGGTATTACCGAATATTATCAGGGTGTAAGAAACAAGCTTGAAAAGCTAGAGGAAATCGCTAATGCTAATGGTATTTCTGCTGATAATGGTGTTTACGATCAAATCGCTTATGTTGGTGACGATATAATAGATTTAGAATGTATGAAGCACTGTGGTATAGTAGCTTGTCCGGCTGACGCTGTTGACGAGGTAAAGAAAATCAGTGATTTTATATCAGAACGCAATGGTGGTAATGGTGCTGTAAGAGAATTTATAGAAGCACTTGTAAAATGATATTTTATTGCAACCAACTGATTTTTTAAGTTAGTTGGTTGCTTTCTGTTTTATTATTATTAATATTAAGAGGTGTGATAATGGCTAAATCTCAATTAAAAGCAGGTGCTATACTGTCATACTTAAATATGGCAATAGGTACTTTAATACCTATGTTCTATACGCCACTTATGCTTGATATGCTTGGACAAAGCGAGTATGGACTTTTTAAGCTGGCAAGTACAGTAACATCTTATTTGTCGTTGCTATCGTTTGGTATAGGCTCGGCTGTTGTAAGATATTTGATAATGTACCGTAAAAACGAAGGCGAAGAAGGCGAGGCCAAGATGTTTGGTCTGTTCAACATTATATTTGGTATTATTTCTGCTATCATTATAATTGTAGGTATAATACTAAGCTTTTGTGTTGATATGATTTATGGTACATCGCTAAATGCAGTAGAATTAAACCAGCTTAGAATAATGGTTATATTGCTAACGCTGAATACAGCTATAAGTATTTCAGCTACTGTTTATACATCATGTGTAATTTCTCACGAAAGATTTATGTTTTTGCAGGTAATTAATATTCTTACAAGTATAGTTTTACCTTGTGCCAATCTTATAGCTTTATTTTTGGGCTTTAAGTCTATAGGTATGGTTATATCAAATCTGATAATAGCTATTGTAACAAGAGTTGTTTATACCCTTTATGTAAGGTACTCTATAAAAATCAAGGCAATTTATAAAGGTATGCCAACCTACATTTTAAAAGAGCTCATCATCTTCTCGTTCTGGGTTTTTCTTGGCAATATTGTAACTCAGCTTTATGTAGCAACCGATACCATAATAATCGGTGCCGTACCAGCGTTAGCAACTGTAGGTGTAGCTATTTATAACATTGGTGCTACATTTAACGGTATTATGCTTAACTTTACATCAGCTGTTTCAAGTGTTATCACCCCAAGAGTTAACAACATGGTATTTTCGAACAGCAATCAACAAGAGCTTACAGATTTATTAATTAAGTGTGGACGATTGCAGTCTTATGTTGTAACTATTATATGTGGTGGATTTATTGCTTTTGGTTATCAGTTTATAACCCTGTGGGCAGGTGCTGATTATGGAGAGGCATATCCGGTTGCTATAATTACAATGCTTCCGTCCTCTATTCCGTTAATGCAGTCGGTAGCACTTAATATAGTAGTGGCACAAAACAAGCATAAATTCAGATCTATTATTTATATATTCATTGCTATTGTTAACGTTATCGGTACTATTTTAGTAATAAACGATTACGGTATTATTGGTGCTGCTAGTGTTTCGGCTGTAGCATTTATTACAGGTCAGGGATTTATAATGAATTGGTACTACTGGAAAAAAATCGGGCTTGATATTCCTCGTTTTTGGTTCAGTATATTAAAAATCGTTATTGTAGGTAGCATTTTATGTGCTGCGGCTATTTTTGTTACCAGATTTATTCCTATTAATAACTGGTTAGTAATGTTTGCATTTATTATTGCATATACATTAATCTTCTTTGTGTTAGAATGGTGTCTGGCTATGAATACATACGAAAAGGAATTATTCATAGCACCAATAAATAAAATTTTAAGAAAACTTAAAATAAAGAAAAACTGATTAATATTAAAGGGGTGCTGTCTTACTAGTAAGACAGCACCCCTTTAATATTAATCAGTTTTTCTTTATTTTAAGTT
>JAXJJE010000136.1:0-8416 GCA_036298405.1 Acutalibacteraceae bacterium | reverse complement strand
TTCCGTAACCCTGTAATTGCTCAGGCTGTTACAGACTTACTTGAAAAGCGTGACGGCTTAATGCTTGGTATCTGTAATGGCTTCCAGGCTCTTATCAAGCTTGGCTTAGTTCCATATGGTAAGATTACGGAAATCACAGAGGAGTCACCAACTCTTACATTCAACACAATCGGCAGACATATCTCTCACATGGCTTATACACGTGTAACATCTGTAAAATCACCTTGGTTGTCACAGGTTAACGCAGGCGATGTATTCGCAGTGCCTGTTTCTCACGGTGAGGGTAGATTTGTAGCTAATGACGCTATGCTACAGCAGTTAATTGCTAACGGTCAGGTTGCTACACAGTATGTAGACCTTAACGGTAAGCCATCAGACGATATCGCATTCAACCTAAATGGTTCTGTTTGTGCTATCGAGGGTATTACAAGCCCAGACGGTAGAGTATTTGGTAAGATGGGTCACTCTGAGCGTAAGGGTAACAACCTATATGCTAACGTACCATTCGAGAAAGACCAGAAAATCTTTGAAAGTGGCGTAGCTTACTTTAAGTAATAAATAATTTATAAAAATTAATGCCCAACTCTTGTTAAGTCAAGAGCTGGGCGTTTTTATATTCCGTATTTTTCTTCAAATTCACGAACTGTACTGCGTATAGAATAATCTAAGCGAGTATCGCAGAAATTTTTTATTTCATCTGGGATATGCCTGTAAAAAGCCTCTGCTATGCCACCTGCTATGCAGGCGATAGTGTCAGCGTCACCACCTAATGACACAGCATTGCGTATGGCACTTTCGTAGTCGGTTGATTCTAAAAATGCTATTATTGCTGGTGGTACGCTGTATGATGTTCTGCTGTCAAAGCTGAAATTTGGCTTAAGTTGCTCTAGTGATGTTGTCAAATCAAAGTCGAAATGCTTACTTGCAAACACTCGTATTTCTTCTTTGCTTGCACCATTTCGTGCCATAAATACTGCACCAGCTACCACCTGAGCACCTGTAATGGCTTCTTTATTTTTATGTGTGTACAAACAGCTTGCCTTTGCCTGTAGCATTACCTGCTCAAGTGTGTTATATGCATAGCCTATTGGTACTACACGCATAGCAGCACCGTTTCCGTAGCTGTGAATTACTTTTAGTTCGCTATTTTTAGCCCATTCAGCAAACATCATACCAAAGCCAGCGTCAGGGAATAGAGAATAATATCTTCTGTATTGTACAGCGTATTCCAAAGCTCGTCCTTTAAGCTCAAAGCGTGTTATGTCAGCTGGATTATTAAGTATAGCCTTACATACAGCTGTTGTAAGTAAACTGTCATCTGTAAATGTGCTTTCAGAATGGAAATCAAAGCTATAATTTTTAGTGGTATGAAGCTCGTAATAAGAGCCTATTACATCGCCATATATTGCACCAAACATAAATATCACCTCATAATAAAAATTATACGGCAGATTTATTTATAAATCAATGAAAAATCCTTGACATATATATCGCAGTGTGATATATTAAATATACCGAAGTGCGATGTATCTAAGTGAGATATATCAAAGTGAGATGTATCGCAGTAATAGTAAACGCTATGAGTTTACTATAAAATATAGTGAGGTGAATATAATGGATGCTCATATTAAAAAGGTGTATGTTCCTATGACAGAAACAAGCTTTTACATTTTGCTTTGCCTGCGTAAAGAAATGCATGGCTACAGTATTGTTCAAAGAGTCTTAGAGCTTACAGACGGAGAAATTCGTTTAAGCCCTGGTACAATGTATGGTAGCTTGTCTAAAATGGAAAAGGACGGCCTGATACGCTTTGTGCGTGAGGAAGAGAAACGCAAAATATATACAATTACAGATTTAGGGCAACAGGTGCTACAGCTTGAAATGGCACGAATTGAACGCTTATACAGAAATTTAAAAGAGGTGCAGTAAAATGGGTAAAATAAAGAGAAGATTAGCGTTTTTTACAATACCAGAATATAAAAAGGAAGAAGAATGGCTTAAAGAACAGCACAAGGCAGGTTTAAAGCTTGTAAAGGCAACTATACCTTGCTTTTATACATTTGAGGAATGTGAGGCTGAGGATGTAGTTTATCAGCTTGATTATAACGAAGAGGGTATGAAGAATAAAGCCGAGTATGTAAAGATGTACGAGGATTGTGGATGGGAGTATATTATCGATATGGCTGGATATAGCTATTTCAGAAAGCCAGTGTCAGAAATGGATGGAGAAGAAGAAATCTTCAGCGATGATGAGTCAAAAATGGATATGATAGAGCGTGTTTTCAAGGGCAGAATGATACCATTGATCAGTATATTTTTAGGATTGATTATTCCACAGATGATAATGCAGTTTTCGATGGGAGAGCCAGAAAATTTGGTGCTTTTTGGTGTCTTTGTTCTTATGTTTGCTTTATATTTAACAGTATTTATAAAGTTTGGTATTTGCTATGCAAGGCTAAAAAAGGGTGCTAAGAAATAGCTTATAGAGGGGGCATAAATATGTTTCAGAATGAACAATTTATCATAAGAGAATATAAATCGTCAGATGTTACAACTGTGTGGAATACACTTAATAATTACCAAATCTATATTACAACCTATGGTATTCCACACCCTTGTGATATAAAATATGCTAAAAAATGGATAAAAGATATTAAAACAGCATTTTTAACTAAAGCTTCATATGAATACGCTATAATTAACAAGAAAAACGGTGCGTATATGGGTAATGTGGGGCTTATAAATATTGATAATTCAAGCCGTAGATGTGACATAACCTATTTTATAGACCCGTTATATCAAAATCATGGTATCGCCACACAGGCAAGTGCGATTATGATTAAATATGCGTTTGAAGAGCTTGGAATGGTAAGAGTGGGTGGAATGTGTATGGATAGTAACCCAGCCTCTGCAAGAGTTATGGAAAAGCTGAAAATGACATATGAGGGTACATTGAGAAATTACTTTTTTAAAGAAAATACCTGTGTTAATGCAAAAAATTATTCTATTCTGTTAGAGGAATATGCAAAGCTTAGGGGTAGCTCTAATAATTAATATCTGATACTAAACACCATAAAAACAGTAAGCTTTTCGGTCTGTTTAATGGTGTTTAGTATAATTTATTGTTAATTACAGGAGATGTCTTTATAGTGAGAAGATTTGTTAATAAGGATCAAGTTATTAACAAAGTTATCAACATTTTCAACATTTATAGGTTGAAAACTTATAAAAACTTTATTGAGGTAGGTAGAAGATGTCAAAATATAGTAGCGTAAACATAAAATATACTATATATGGTGCTTTTTGTCTGTTAAAAACCTTATTAAAATGTTGAAAACTAAGTTATTTTTTTGTGGATAACTTGGTGTGCTGAACATCATTTAATACTATTTCAGTCCTAAATAGTGTGTAGGAGCTTCGAGCAATTTTTTATCTGATTAATAGAATACCACATCAAGGCTATGAAGCTACGTGAAAAATATGCCAAAAAGATTTATGCATTTAAAATGGTGGTTGTTATTAAATAAATACGAAAAAACACCTTATCTGTAAAGAAGAGATAAGGTGTTTTTGATTGTAGTAGTTAAATTTATTCAGTGTTATTTTTAAGGTTTAACAGCATCATACAGCTAAAGGTATTGTCGTTATAGTTAATGTCTAATGTACCATTATATTTTTCACATACCGACCTGATAGAAACAAGTCCAACCCCTTCTCTGTTTTTAGCTTTTCGTGACATAATATTTTCATGTTTATTTTTTACAACGCCATCAAAAGAATTGCTTACCATAACTGCAAGAACATTACCATCGGTTTTGGTTGTTATATTAATAAATCTTTTATCTTTTATAGTACAGCACGCAGTTATAGCGTTGTCTAAAGCGTTGCCAAGCATAGCACATATATCAATATCATCAATGCCGTCTGTTTTAAACATACCTTGTATATTAAATTTAATATGGTGCTTTTTAGCTCGTACTGCATAATGATATAAAACACCATCAATTGCAGCGTTGCCTGAGTAAGGTACATCAACCTCGCTGTATTGCATTTGAGTAAGGTTGTTACAGTAATTTATGAGTCCAGCCTTATCATCTGCGTCAGCAAATCCTACTATTGCAGTCATATGATGCTTAAGGTCGTGACGAGACTTTCTTGCTTTTTCAACGTGCTCTGAAAGAGCTTCGTAATATTTTTTTTGCATATCAAGCTGATTATGCAGTTCTTCCTGTTCCTTTATTCTTTCGTAGTCAGCGGCTATGGAACGACACATAAAAAAGGTTGAAATAGCCATAAACACTCTGCTTAATACCAGTGGAAGACTATATGCATATGTGTTAGAGAAGAAAGGTAAATAACAGGTTATATACATAGCACATGGAACAATCCATATGTTTTCCCAATAGCTGTCAGGGTTAATAGATAGAAATGGTTTAACAGATCTTTCGATTTGATGCTTTATAATCGGAAAACTGGCAATAAACATTATAATAAGCAATATAATGTTTATTATAATGTGGGTTTCATCAGACCTTTTTGAAATTATTAATATTTCAATATAGCTTACAACAGTAAAACACGCTAAAATAAATACAGCTGTTAGTCCACAGGTAAAAAGGTGCTCTCGCAATCGATTTTTTATAACTAAAATATTTACAATTGTCATCAAAACCGAAAATATTACAAGACCTTGCTTATAAACGGTAAAGGTGAGTGCACCCATATGTGCTATCATAAGATGAACTGCAAAGTTTAAGAATAGAGAAATTGTATAAATTGTTAAGAGTATTTTTTTTTGTTTTTTTGTTATAATGTCTGCAAAAGGAGTATACCTCATTATAATAGGAAAAATCTGAGATAATGTACACGCAAATGCAATATCTAAAAATTCCATTTACATATCACTCATCTTTCTTTGCATAGTTTTCCATTTATAGTCAGTAAAAGCCTTTTTAACATTTTCTCGTTCTTTTCTTCCTACCGAAAAGGTTACTCCATTAGATAAAACAATTGTATCAGTAGGTATATTAGTAATTTGGTTTAAAGCCACAATCGCATATCTTACTGGCTTAATAAAATCGTATGGTAATAGCATTTCAGCAAGATTTGACATTGATATGCTTGCAGAAATGTCACCGTTAGTAGTGTGTATAATGCATTTGTGGTTGTTAGATTCTACATATAGGATATCTTGAATATAGATGTCCTCTTCGGTTCTGCCTACCTTTACGGTTATTGTTTTTAATTTGGTATAGGTACTAAAAAATCTGTCTAGTACCTTAAAAAGCTTTTCTTTATCTATGGGTTTTACAAGATAATGAAGTGCAGATACATCGTAGGATTCGGCGGCATACTCTGTAGAGGTGCTGCAAAAGATAATCTGTGTTTGATGATTATTTTCGATTAGCTTTTTAGCAGTTTCCATTCCATTTATGCCACTCATAAATATATCCATAAAAATAAGGTTATAGCTTTTATAATCGGAAATTAAAAAGCCTTCACCACTTGAGTATTGATCTATGTCTGCCAGAATATCATTAATATCAAGATATTCTGTAAGATAATTAAGCAATAGTGTGCGTTCGCTGTCAAGGTCATCACAAATTGCAATTTTAATCGACGAAAGTAAATTACTCAAATATAATCCCTACTTTCTTGCGTTTTATTGATTATATTATTAAGTATAGCATTTTAAGCTTTTTTCAACAAGTGTTATTTAATATTAAATAATTTAAAATATTTAACTCATTTCATTATGTTTTACAGGGCTCTTAATACTATGTTCTCGAAATGTGATAATTTTTTGAAACGGTTAGTATTTGTTTAATGTAAAATTCACTCTAAATTCTTTTGCTGATTACAAAGGGTGTTTACTATATGTTGCAGTTTATTTTAAATAGAAATGTAAATTTATCATTATGCATTTCACGCTATGCACTAGTATTTCACGCATAAAATATCTAATTAAATATTTGATATGATATTATATATGTGTTGATATTGCTACAGGGAGGGTATAAAAATGAAGGTGCTTCTTTTCGGAAGTGAAGCTGAGTGTGACTTAATGATAGATTTTTTAAAATGTAGTAGTATAGCAAGAAGATTTGAATATAGCCAGACTGATAATTCAGATGAGCTTTTAAATAAGCTTAAATCAATTAATCCAGATATTGTTATTGTGTCGTCAGATGGTGCGTTTGGAATGGAAAGAATAATAGCAACAAGAAAGCTATGTCCAGACACAACGCTATTATGGTTTTCTAATGACAAAGATTTTGGAGCACAGGCATATAGATTGAACTGCGACTACTTTTCGGTAAAGCCGGTAACAAAGCAGAAAATTTTAACTGCTATAGAAAAGCTTGTATCCTGATTATACCAAATGCAATTTAACTAAAGATTATTACTTCAAATAAGTTGCTCATAAAATTTCTTGAAATCACCAGAACGCTCCTGTTTTAAACGGGAGCGTTCTGGTTTTGTGGTGTTAGGTTGCATTTTATGAGTGTTGAATGGGGCACAGAATTAGTACTTAAAAGCGAAATTGGTTGATACTTGTCAAGCCTAATTGAATATAGCGACGTATAATTACAGTATTGAGTATAATTTGAAATATTTAGAATGTTTTATGCTACTTGGGTAATAATGCTAGATATATGTGTAGGCGATAGAGTAAAAATGACAAAAAATTAGTAATAATTTTTATTAATGCGACTATTGACACTGCGACTAAATGTGGTATAATTTAAGCAAATCAGTTGATATTATTTGATTTTTATTTTTTGAAATATAGGAGGATATAATTATGGAAAAATGGGTTTGTTCAGTATGTGGATATGTTCACGAGGGTGCTATGACAGGTGACTTTATCTGTCCTGTATGTAAGCAGCCTTCAACAGCATTTGTAAAGCAAACACCACCTACACCAGCAAAAAGCAAGTATGCAGGTACAAAAACAGAGAAAAATCTATGGGAGGCTTTCGCAGGCGAATCTCAGGCTAGAAATAAGTACACATATTTTGCATCTGTTGCTAAAAAAGCAGGCTACGAGCAGATTGCAGCACTTTTCTTAAAGACAGCTGAAAACGAAAAGGAACACGCTAAGCTATGGTTTAAGGCTTTAGGTGAGCTTGGTGATACACCACAAAACCTATTGGCTGCTGCTGAAGGCGAAAATGCTGAGTGGACTGATATGTACGACCGTATGGCAAGAGAAGCTGAAGAAGAGGGCTTTACAGAGCTTGCTGAGCAGTTCAGAGGTGTAGCTGCTATTGAAAAGGCACACGAAGAAAGATACAGAGCATTACTTCATAATGTAGAGGCTATGGAGGTATTTAAAAAGAGTGGTGTTACTATGTGGGAGTGTCGCAACTGTGGACATATAGTTGTAGGCTTAGAAGCACCAGAGGAGTGTCCAGTATGTAAGCACCCACAAAGCTTCTTTGAAGTAAGAGCAGAAAACTATTGATAAATAATTAGTTTTATAATACAAAAAAGTAAAGCTATTACACAGAATTTGTAAAAGTACTGTGTAATAGCTTTTTATTTATTTTTATTTATTTTTGTTTATACTGTAGTAGTCTCTTTGTTTTCTGTAGTGTTAGGGAGCTGTACAACAGTTGCACCCACATTTTCGTTTTCGTCATCTTTAATAAGCTTTAAAAGTGTAGAAAAGATGATTTTAAGGTCAAGTAATAAGGATACATTTTCAACATACCAAACATTTAATTCTATACGCTTGTTCCATTCAACCTGCTTTCTGCCGTGTACCTGTGCCCAACCAGTAAGTCCCGGACGTACATTGAACATTTTCTTCTGATGCTCTGTGTATTGCTCGTAAGGCCATGGATGATATGTAAGAGGTGGTCGTGGGCCTATAAAAGCCATATCTCCCTTTAAAACATTAATGAATTGAGGAATTTCGTCTATACTTGTAGCACGAATAAATTTGCCAATCTTTGTAACTCGGCTATCATTTTTGTCAGAATAAACACCCGACCCTGTTTTTTCTGCGTTTTGGCACATCGAACGGAATTTGTAAATCTCAAAAACCTTACCGTTTTTACCGATTCTTTGCTGTTTAAAGATAACTGGTCCAGGACTTTCTATCTTTATTAAAATAGCTACAATTGCAATAATCGGTGAAGTGATAATCAAACCCAGCAATGCAAACAATATGCCAAAGGCTCTTTTGAAAAATCGTTTATACATAATATACCCCCGTTTTTACAACGTGTGACAAAAATATATTTATTTGCCACTTTCTAATATAGATATTTTAACTTTTTATTAACAAATTGTCAATAATTCTGCAAGACTTTGCTATTGAGGACTACGAAAATTGGTCGATTAATACTAATACCTGATTAAACGATTGAATAGATTGTCGAGCAGAATTTGCTCAGAACGAGGACGA
>JAXJJE010000135.1:0-1776 GCA_036298405.1 Acutalibacteraceae bacterium | reverse complement strand
TGGTTGCTTGTACCTTGGGCACAGGATATTCTTAACGCTCTTGACAGAGGCGAGGTAAAGCTGTCTGACTATGATTTATCTAAGTGGCGTTTAATGCACATTGGTGCACAGCCAGTACCACAAAGCCTTATCAAGCGTTGGCTAGAGTATTTCCCAAATCATCAGTACGACACAAACTATGGCTTATCAGAGTCTATTGGCCCTGGTGCTGTACACTTAGGTGTTGAAAATGTACACAAGGTTGGTGCAATAGGTGTGCCTGGCTATGGCTGGGAAGTTAAGATTGTTGACCCAGACGGTGTTACAGTTGAGCAAGGCGATGTTGGTGAGCTTTGCCTGAAAGGCCCTGGTGTTATGACCTGCTATTATCGTGACGAAGAAGCTACAAAGGCTACTATAAAGGACGGTTGGCTATTCTCTGGCGATATGGCTATGCAGGACGAGGAAGGCTTTATATATCTTGTTGACCGTAAAAAGGATGTTATCATTACAGGTGGTGAAAACCTTTACCCTGTACAGATTGAAAACTTCTTGGCTGCACACAGCAAGATAAAGGATGTTGCTGTTATTGGCTTACCAGATGCTCGTTTGGGCGAGATTGCTACAGCGATTATCGAACTAAAGGCTGATATGACCTGCACAGAGGAAGAAATCAACGAATTCTGCCTTGAACTACCTCGTTATAAGCGTCCACGACGCATTATATTTGCAGAGGTACCTCGAAACCCAACAGGTAAGATTGAAAAGCCAAAGCTGAGAAAGCTATATGGTGCTGAAGGTCTTGTTGATTCTCAAAACAAATCATAAGATTTAAGCAAAACAAAAGATGATAGATGTGTTGAGATTACGACCATATAATTCTAACGATGCCGAGAAAATCTTATCCTGGAGCAATGCTGCAGCTAGGACTTAAATACGCAAAGGAAATTTACGGAGCAAAGAAGGTTTCGCTAGGTGTTTTTGAAAACAACGAGCCTGCATATTACTGCTATAAGGCAGTTGGGTTTAAGGATGTTGTTTTAGACGAGGTAGAAATGTACACCGTACTTGGTGAAGATTGGAAATGCTTAGAGCTAGAAATTCAGCTGTAAATTCCATTTTGCTGATATATAACACATAACCGAAGAAAGGATTAAGACAGAATATGAAAAAGCTTATGATTGGCAACCAGGCTGTTGCCACTGGTCTTTATGATGGTGGTCTTGGTGTAGTTTCAAGCTACCCTGGCACACCTTCAACTGAAATTACAGAATTTTTATCTAAATATGACGATATACACTCAGAGTGGGCACCTAACGAAAAGGTAGCCTGTGAGGTTGCATTTGGTGCCAGCCTTGCTGGTGCTCGTTCAGCCTGTGCTATGAAGCATGTAGGACTTAATGTTGCTGCTGACCCAGTATTTACACTATCTTACACAGGTGTAAACGGTGGTATGGTAATCTGCGTTGCTGATGACCCTGCTATGCACTCATCACAGAACGAGCAGGATTCTCGTCACTATGCTATTGCTTCAAAAATTCCTATGCTAGAGCCAGCTGACTCACAGGAGGCTTACGATTTTGCTAAATCAGCATTTGAGCTGTCAGAAAAATACGACACACCAGTATTTTTAAGAATGTGCACCCGTATTGCTCACAGCCAGTCTATTGTTGAGCTTGGCGATAAAACTCCAGCTGTTTTAAAGGATTACGAAAAGAATCCTCAAAAATACATAATGATGCCTGGTAACGCTATTAAGTGTCACCCTGTTGTAGAGGCTCGTACTCAGGCTCTTAC
>JAXJJE010000134.1:0-11824 GCA_036298405.1 Acutalibacteraceae bacterium | reverse complement strand
TCCCAACATCTAACCACTATGGTGCTACAGCTGATGGTCTTGTACTGGGCTATCGTGCAGGTGCTAACCTACTATATGCTGAAACACTACAGTATCACCCAACAGGTGCTGCTTACCCAGAGCAGATTTTTGGTGCTTTGGTAACAGAGAAGGTTCGTTCACTTGGTGCTAAGCTTGTAAACTGCAAGGGTGAGGTATTTATGCACCCACTAGAAACTCGTGACGTTGCTGCTGCTTCTATCATTCGTGAGTGTAGCACAAGAGGCAACGGTGTAGAAACCGGTCAGGGCCTAGGCGTATGGCTAGATACACCAATGATCGAGAAAATCGGTGGCGAGGGTACAATCGAAAAGCGTATTCCAGCTATGATGCGTATGTTCGGTAAGTACGGTATTGATATCCGTAAGGAGCCTATCATCGTTTACCCAACACTACACTACCAGAACGGTGGTCTTGATATTACACCTGACTGTATGACAACAAAGGTAGAGAACCTATTTGTTGCTGGTGAGGCTGTTGGTGGTATCCATGGTAGAAACCGTCTAATGGGTAACTCACTACTAGATATTATCGTATTCGGTCGTAGTGCAGGTAAGAGTGCTGCTGCTAAGGCTAAGGATGTTACAGTTGGTAACCTAACACTTGACCATGTAGCAAGCTTCGAGAACGAAATTAAAGAAGCTGGTATCGAAACAGAGGCTGTTTCTCCAAAGCTATTACCTGATTACCGTAGAAAGTAATATAAACTAAACACCAATAAAAATACATAAATAATTCTGGCATATTTTGCAGAATTATTCATACTGCGTACTTCAAAGGCAATAGTCTTTGAAGTGCGTCGGTATTTGTTCAGCACAAAAGCTGTTTGAAATTCTTTGAATGGATTTAAATGGTGAATAGTATAAAATACAGTTTTTGCTCTGGCAGATAGACATATCTTTTCAGTATATTTTTAATCTGACTTCATAGCCTGTATTTAACAGGCGTAAGCCTTGCTGTGCTATGATATTTGTCAGATGAAAAATCTGCTCGAAAATTTTATCTGATGTTTCAGAACAGAAATAGTATAAAATAAAATTAAATAATTATTTGAGGAGTAGATGAAATGAATTTGTTTGGCGGTGTTATTCCTGTTACAGGTATTTCATTCTTCCTATTCTGCGTATTTGCAATTTTACTTGCAGGCTATGCACTAGGTAGAATTACAATCAAAGGCGTATCTCTTGGAGATGCAGGTGTGTTTATCGTAGCACTTCTATTTGGTGCTTTGTTCTGCTCAAGCTTTATGACAGATGTATTCGGTGCTAAGCCTATTGAGTTTGAACACGACTGGCTATCAATTATCGAAACCTTTGGTCTGGTTCTGTTTGTAACAAGCGTAGGCTTTATTGCAGGCCCTAAGTTCTTTGCCAATATGAAGAAGAACTTTAAGTCTTATGTACTTATCGGTTTTATCATTATCGTTATGGGTGGTCTTTCTGCTCTGGGCTGTATTATGCTTGGTAAGCATGTTTTTGGCTTTGGTGCAGAAACAATCACAGACATTGATGGCTTTGTAGCAATGATTGTTGGTTTGCTTTCAGGCTCACTAACCTCAACTCCTGCATTCTCAGCAGCAAAGGCAACTGTTGCTCCACAGTATGAGAGCCTTGTATCAGTTGGTCATGGTATCGCTTATATTTTTGGTGTAGTTGGTGTTGTTCTGTTTGTTCAGCTTGTTCCAAAGCTTTCAAAGGCTAATATGGACGAAGAAAGAGCAAAGATTGCTATTAAGGCTACAAAGGCTGAAAGCAAAAAGACTGTAAAGCTATTCCATTTAGACCATATGGGTATTGCAGCATTCTCACTTGCAGCTATTCTTGGTACATTTATCGGTAAGGTAAAAATTCCTATGAGTGCTGAGGGTCTTGAGGGTACTTGCTTCTCTCTGACAACAACAGGTGGTTGCTTGCTTGTTTCACTAATTCTTGGTCACTTCGGCAGAGTTGGTAAGCTAAGCCTAATGCCAGAAGAAACAACACTAAAGCTATTCAGAGAGCTTGGTCTTGTATTATTCCTAGTTGGTGCAGGTATTCCTGGTGGTGCAGATTTCGTGGCAAACTTTAACGGTATGTACTTTGTATATGGTATTATTATGACAATTGTTCCTATGCTTGTTGGCTTCTTGTTTGCTAAGTATGTTCTAAAGCTACCAATGCTTAACAGCCTTGGTTCAATTACAGGTGGTATGACAAGTACACCAGCACTTGGTACACTTATTCAAACAGCAGGTACAGAAGATGTTGCAGCTGCTTATGCTGCTACATACCCAATTGCACTTATCGCAGTTGTTCTTGTATCACAGTTCTTGATTATCTTATTCTAATAATAAATAAAGAAAAAGCTCGGAGTAAAATCCGAGCTTTTTGTATGGGTGTTATGTAAAGTAAAATACTTTATTTTACAGGATAAACATATTATAATTTAACCGACAAGCTTGAATTTGATGAAGGAGGGTAATATTGCCAATGAAGTTTTCACTCAGAGTTATTTGTAACCGTAGTATCGTTGAAATCATCAATCAACAAGTGGCAGAACTAACCAATTATCTAAATCTTTCAGATGATTATGCGTTCTTGCCTTATTGGAAAGATGAAGAGTGTGTTATTTTGGATTTTGGTGCAGAGATAGAGAACCATAATTATAGTAAAATCAAACAGTATATCAAGTATATTTCGGGAGCAGATAATATTCCTCGATGTAGTTCACCAAACTATTGGGAATGCACATATTTAGGCTCTTGGCAATTCGCATATTTTGCTTCCTATGATGAATTACACTCAAATCAAAATGTGGCATTTGTTGATTGCTGCATTGACGGCTAATACTAATAACCAAATTCCAATATGTCGAACTGTTGTATAAATGAGAATTTGACGAGGAAAATATGGATAATAAAAATAATAAAAATAATAAAAATAATAAAAATAAAATAATTGTTGTTACCTTAATATTTGTGTTCGTATGCATATGTGCGTTTATATATCCAAGCGTATACGAACATCAATGTAAAACACGATATTCCGGTGATTTCGATAAAAAGATTATGAATGATATTTTAGAAAGCAATATTGCGATTGTAAAACAAGAGAAAAAGATAACAGAAAACATTACGAGTGTTTCTTGGGGTGTTGGTGCGAGTGGAGTTATTTTTAGGGCAGACGGAGATACTTATTATGCATTAACAGCATATCATGTGGTGAAAGATTTTCAAAACACGGAATATATTATAATACCATATGGGGTACCTACATATTCGGAGTACAAAAAAAGCAGTGAATCATATGTTTCCAGTGAAATGTATTATGAACAATTTGAAAAAGCCACAATAGTTTTTATTGATGAAGAATATGACTTAGCGGTGATTTCTTTTAAATCAAAGGAACCATTGAATGTACTTTCTGTAAGCGAAGATAATCCAAACACCAATGAAAAAATTGCGGTTATCAGCAATCCAGAAGGAGAGCGTTTTGTCTATTCATTTGGTGTTATTACGTCAAAAGATTATTATTTGTTTGAAAGCAATGACAAACTATTGCCCGTAAATACCTTTACTCATAATGCTTATATCGCTCCTGGAAGTAGTGGAAGTGCAGTGCTCAATGAGGAAATGAGAATTGTTGGTATAAATATCGGCGGTGGTACAGATTTTATGAATAGATTTAAATATGGAGCGATGATTCCATGTGAATTGATTCATGAATTCTTTCAGAAGAATAGTTTTGAATAACAGATAAATTCCAATTTGATAAACGAACAAAAGAGATATGAGAGAAAGCAATATTCTCTCATATCTCTTTTTTGTTAGTCAGATTCTTTAAGGTGCATTCTGCCCTCGTGGTCGGTGTAATATTCTCCCTTTGGTATAAGCTGTGAAATCGGAACAAGCTCATAGCCCTCTGATTTAATTGCATCAATAATCATAGGTAAAGCCTCTGGTGTGTTTTTTGCACCGTTGTGCATAAGAATAATACTACCATTTTTAAGATTATTTTTAATTCTATCTACCATTTGCTGTGGTGTAGGGTCTTTCCAGTCAAGGCTGTCTATATCCCATTGTACACAGTACATATTTATTTGGTTTGTAACGGTAACAACATTATCATTGTAATCTCCATATGGTGGTCTGAATAGAGTTGGAGCCTTGCCAGTAAGTGCTTTTATTTTGTTGTTGCAATCCTCAAGCTCCTTTTTTATTCCGTCGTTACCCAGCTGTGGCAGGTGTGCGTGTGTGTCTGAATGATTTTCAACATCGTGTCCTCGTTTGCTGATTTCTTTAACAGAGTCGGGGTATTTGTCTACCCATTCACCTACTAAGAAAAATGTTGCCTTTACCTTTTTATTATCGAGTATGTCAAGCAAGGCTGAGGTTTGCTCATTACCCCATGCAGCGTCAAATGAAATACTAACCTTTTTTTCATCCTCTTCAACGCAATATATAGGTATTTTTCGCTGTGTGGCTGATACTTCTACAACCCTGCTGTAGCTATTATGAGATATCCCCAAAGCAACCATGCAAGCAAGCACACCACCAGCCATTATTAATAATTTCTGCTTTGTAAAAACAAAAAATTTCACCTGCTTCACCCTCCTTATATTTAATATATATGACATAAAAAGCTGTTTATGCTAATACTAAAGCTGTATTAATAAATAGTCTGTTATAATAGAATTGCACAATACCTTGTCGCTATATTGGCTTGATATTAACAGAAAAAGGTATAAATTCAGCAACATTAAAAAATACTCAAAAAATACCAATAACCCAAGTATAAAGTTGGCAATAAATTGAAATTGAAAATAAAAGATATTACTGTTATAATTACAATATATTAAAGAAGATAAGCGTATAATTAATAAAAAACCATTTTATTAGGCGGTGTTAATTATGATAATTTTAGCTATAGGTGATGTTGTAGGCAAAATTGGATGTACATTTTTAAGAGATAAGCTACCAAAATTTAAAAAGCTGAAGGGTGTAGATGTTGTTATTGCAAATGGTGAAAACTCTGCTGACGGCAATGGCATTACACCAGCTTCTGCTGAATATCTTTTTCAGAGTGGAGTAGATATTATCACAACGGGTAACCACGCTTTTAGAAGAAGAGAGGTATTTGAGCTTTATGACGAATGTGAATTTTTAATTCGTCCTGCAAATTTTCCAGATGAAACTACTCCGGGTCGTGGTATGACTATTTTTGATATGGGAAGATTACAGATTGCTGTTATTAACCTGATGGGTACAGCATATCTTGAGCCTTTAGATTGTCCTTTTAAGGAGGCCGACAAGCTAATTAAAAAGGCTGATGAGCTTGGTGCAAAAATAAAAATTGTTGATTTTCACGCAGAAGCAACAGGCGAAAAACGAGCAATGGGATTTTATCTTGATGGCAGAGTTTCTGCAATGTTTGGTACACATACTCACGTTCAGACAGCAGACGCAACTATTCTGCCAAATGGTACTGGTTACATTACAGATGTTGGAATGACAGGCCCGATAGATTCTGTTTTGGGTGTGCAAAAAGAGATAATAATTAAAAAATTCACAGAAAAGCTACCACAACGCTTTGATTTGGCAACAGGTGATTGCAAAATGAACTGCCTTCTATTTGAAGTTGATGAAAAAACAGGAAAAACTTTAAATATAGAGGCAATAGAAATACTATAACTATTGAAACTTTAGCTTGATGTATGTTATAATGGCTATATATGTAATACAGTTATATATTTAATGAAAATTTTTTGATGTATATGTTCAGAAAGGAAGTTCTATGATGAATGGTGTTATTTTTAAAAACGCTGTAATTTCTGCTGCTAACAGCATAACTAAATCAAAGCATGCTGTAGATGATTTAAATATATTCCCTGTTCCAGATGGTGATACAGGTACAAATATGTCTATGACAATCAATGCTGCAAAAACAGCAATGATTGAAGCTGAGGACAATGAAAATATTGCAGAGGTAAGTAAGGCTGTTGCTTCTGCTATGCTAAGAGGTGCCAGAGGTAACTCAGGTGTAATTCTTTCTTTATTATTCAAGGGTATTGCAAAAGGCTTTGAGGATAAAGAGGTTGCTACTGCTGACGATGTAGCTACAGCTTTGGCTCTTGGTGTAGAGTTTGCATATGACGCTGTTGCAAAGCCAACAGAGGGTACAATCCTTACAGTAGCACGTCTGGCAGCTGACAAAGCAAAGAGTTGTGCTTTAAAGGGCAATTCTGTTACAGAGCTTTGGGAGAAGGTTTGTGTTGCTGCTGATGACGCATTGCAGACAACTCCAGAGCTGTTACCAGTTCTTAAAAGAGCAGGTGTTGTTGACTCTGGTGGTAAGGGTCTATGCATTATCTTTGACGCTATGCTTTCTGTAATCAGAGATGGTGTGATTCTTGATGAGGATGTAACTGTTGCTACATTAAGCCTTGCAGACGACAGTGCGTATACTTCAGCTGTTGCAGAATTTGATGATGATATAACATTCACATACTGTACAGAGTTTATCGTAGAAAAAGAAAAGAACACAAAGTTTAAGCTAAAACATTTCAGAAACGCTCTTGAGAAGATTGGCGACTGCGTTGTAGTTGTAGACGATGAAGAAATCATCAAGGTACATGTGCACACAGATAAGCCAGGTGTAGCACTTCAGAATGGTCTTGAGTATGGTCAGCTTTTAACTGTAAAGGTTGAAAATATGAAGGAACAGCACCGTAAGGTTGAGGAAGAGGCTGAAAGAGCAAAGGAGAAGGAGCTTGCAGAACATCAAAACGAGCTTAACTCTGAGTTTGAGTTTGCAGAGCCTGTTGATGAAATCGGCTTTGTAGCTGTTGTAGCTGGTGATGGTTTAAGCACACTGTTTAAAGACCTTGGCTGTAGTAACATTGTAAATGGTGGCCAGAGTATGAACCCAAGCACAGAGGATATTCAAAAGGCTGTATTGGCTACCGGTGCAAAAACTGTTTTTGTTTTACCTAACAACAAAAATATTATTATGTCAGCACAGCAGGTTATTCCACTGGTTGAAGACAGAAAGGTTATTATTCTACCTACAAAAACTATCCCTCAGGGTATGAGTGCTATGCTGTCGTTTGAGCCTGATTTATCAGTAGAAGAAAATACAGAGCTTATGACATCTGCTGCTGCCGATGTTGCAACTGGTCAGGTAACCTATGCTGCAAGAGATTCTGAGTTTGGTTCTACTAAGATTAAAGAGAACGAGATTATTGCTCTTGAGAATGGTAAGCTTACATTTACCGAGAAAACTCCTGAAAAGGCTGTAGTAAAGCTTGTTAAAAATATGGTAAATAAAGAAACAACATTTATTACAGTAATCTTTGGTGAAGATACACCAGAGCAAAAGGCAGAGGAAGTAAAGGAACAGCTAAAGGCTAAGTATTCAAATGTTGATATCACTGTTATCAATGGTGGTCAGCCAATTTACTACTATATTCTTTCTGTTGAATAATTAAAGCTAAGCAATAATTAACCCCCGAGCATTTGCTCGGGGGTGTTTTTGTGGATTAATAGAAGCTGTAAAAATCCAGCAATCTAACATACAGTTATCAGGGTTTTGAGCTGTAATGATATTATACTGAACACCATTTAATACTCTTTCATTTCTAATGAATAGACATCTTTTAGGCATATTTTTTACCTGACTTCTCATCGCCTGTCCTCGCAAGGCGTCAGCCTTGCTGTGGTATGCTATTCGTCAGATAAAAAATCTGCTCGAAAATCTTATCCACTGTTTAGAAATGAAAGAGTATAAAATGCAGAAATCTTTACATTTTTTGATTGATGTTCAGTATTAACAGCTGATTATTTATTGCTCATATGGCTTGCATAGATATCTTCCATTTTGTCATTGCTGTCAGAAATAAATAGTCTTATATAGATACCGTCCTTTACAACCTTAGTGTTTTCGATTTTCTTGTACTCGTCAGGTAAATATTGCTTTGTTTCGTCAAGCAGAACATTGTAATGGTCCTCTAAAGAGTCACGGATTGAGTTAGCTTCACTTTCTGTAAGTGCCTCTATAATTACTATCTCATCCTTTGTCATAGAATCTGTTGCAACAAATGCTGAAAAGCTAGCAACATCAGTTTTATCAATTCCATATTGCTGTGCAAGCTGGTCTTCGGTTACTTCTCTCATTTCTGGTAAGCTGCATTGCTCCTGAATATCAATAGTAATCTGCTCCACCAAAGACAGATTCACCTTATTCTCCTGTTGTTGTGCAGGTGACAGCTCACAAGAGCAAAGCATAAGTACCATTACTAAACTGAATATAACTGCTGTTAATTTTAAACTATGTTTTTTCACTTTTTATCACTCCTTATTTTTTAAGCTGTATTTCTACAGCTTATAGCTTTATTTTATATAAAAAATATTAAACTGTCAATAAGGAGTGAAATTTGTAGCTGTATTGTAACTATGTTGATACACATATACAAAACGATTACATTATAGCCTATAGGTTACAAACTATAGCTACCTGTTTAATGGCTTAAAGCTGTAATCGCTGTAAAACTCTTTGGTTTCGGGTACCCTGTAAACACTGCTTTGGTGCTTTTGCAAAAGCTTTGTAATAGCATATAAATCTACCCATATTTCATTTGTGCTTTCCTTCTGGCTTTCGTCAAAAATAAGCTCTAGTCCCAAATGCAGGTGACTTGTAGTTATGTTATTTGTATTTTCTGTTGTACTGTAGCCTGTTCTGCCAACATAGCCTATAACCTCACCAGCATTTACAACTTTACCTTCTTTGATATCGGGGTGAAATGGTCTGTTTTGTCTTAGATGTGCATAGTAATAATAGCGTTTTTTATCAAGGCTTCTTATACCTATTCGCCAGCCTCCGTATTGATTCCAGCCCATAATTTCTACTGTACCTGTTTCTATTGCTATTACAGGTGTACCTGTTGCTGCCATAAGGTCGTGTCCTAAATGACGACGCTTATAGCCGTAGCTTCTGCCTGCACCAAAATCATCATAATGCGAAAAAGCAAACCCCTTTGCAATGGGAGAAAACACGCACAAGCCATAATCCTTAGAAGCTATCTGTTTTCCGTTTTTATCTGTCTTTTCAGTTATATACCAGCCTGTAAAGCCGTCCAGCATAGCACTATAAACCTCAAAATAATATTTGTAATACTTCATACCCTTTGTGATATCATCAAGCTTTTCTCCATTCATAAGTCTTTCAACAAGCTTGGTCATATCGGCTTCTTTATAGTCTTTAAAATCACCACCATACCTTGCACCCAGATAAGCCAACAGCTCAATCCAGTTAATTTTAACCTTTTCGTTGTTTTTGTGAGAGGCTATATCATATTCCAGAGCCTTTTCGAGTGCATTATAGCATACGTTAAATTCTGCATATTTTATATAATCCTTCTTTTTATTGTCAGCTGCACCAGTGAACATTAAAAACATTGTCAGCATAACACCAATTATCATCACATAGCTTAAAATTCTTTTTATAGGTATTACCTGCCTTACATTTATATGATTAGTATAATATATGATTTTATGATTGATTAAATTACTTTTAGATTAACGTTGTAAATTTGCTGGTATTTTATACAGCTGTTTGATGTTAATAATTAAAACCTATGTTGACAAAATCAGCTATTTTATTTATAATACCTTTAAAGACTATGAACAGATGAAGTAACGGCAGATAATACGGGACAGAGAAGCTGTGGTTGGTGAAAACAGTGGCGTACCTGCACGTGAATATACCTCTGGGAGTTGTACCGTTGAAGTAGCAGTAGATGGTAACGGGTAAGCCCGTTATAGCATTGAGTAGTATTTACTCTTTGAGGCTGTCGTATGGCAGTAAATAGAGGTGGTACCACGGATTTTGTCAATTCGTCCTCTGTGTGTTTACACAGGGGACTTTTATTTTTTTATCAAACTTTAAGGAGGAAATTTAAAATGGGTGTTTATGAAGAACTTGTTGACAGAGGTCTTATTGCACAGGTAACAGACGAAAAAGAAATCAAAGAGCTTGTAAATAGTGGTAAGGCTGTATTTTATATCGGCTTTGACCCTACAGCCGACAGCCTACACGTTGGTCACTTTATGGCATTATGTCTTATGAAGCGTTTGCAGATGGCTGGTAACAAGCCAATTGCACTTATCGGTGGTGGTACTGCTATGATTGGTGACCCATCAGGCAGAACAGATATGCGTCAGATGATGACAACAGAAACAATTGCACACAATGTAGCTTGCTTTAAAGAGCAGATGAGTAAGTTTATCGACTTTTCTGAGGATAAGGCTATGCTTGTTAATAATGCAGACTGGCTTTTAGACCTTAATTATGTTGAGGTATTAAGAGAGGTTGGTGCTTGCTTTAGCGTAAATAATATGCTACGTGCAGAGTGCTACAAGCAGAGAATGGAAAAGGGACTTAGCTTTTTGGAGTTTAACTATATGATAATGCAGTCTTACGACTTTTATGCTTTATTTAAAAAGTACGGCTGTAATATGCAGTTTGGTGGCGATGACCAGTGGAGCAATATGCTTGGTGGTACAGAGCTTATCAGAAAGAAGCTGGGCAAAGATGCTTATGCTATGACAATTAACCTGTTGCTTAACTCAGAGGGTAAGAAAATGGGTAAAACACAGTCTGGTGCTGTATGGCTATCTGCCGAGAAAACATCACCTTACGATTTCTACCAGTATTGGAGAAATGTTGATGACAGCGATGTTATCAAATGCTTAAAAATGCTTACATTCCTACCTCTTGACGAGATTAACGAGCTTGCTAAGCTTGAGGGTAGCGAGCTTAACAAGGCTAAAGAGATTCTTGCATATGAGCTTACAAACCTTATCCATGGTAAAGAAGAGGCCGATAAAGCACAGGAGACTGCAAGAGCTCTATTTGGCAACAAGGCAAATCTTGAGAATATGCCTGCTACACAGCTTACTGACGATGACTTTACAGACGGTAGCATTGGTATCTTAAACCTACTTTGCAAGCTGGGTCTTGCTGCTTCTAACGGTGAAGCAAGACGACTGGTTACACAGGGTGGTATTTCAGTTGACGACCAGAAGGTTAGCGACCCTAAAACTGCTATCAGCAAAGAAGCAGTTGCAAACGGCGTAATTGTAAAGAAGGGTAAAAAGGTATTCCATAAGGCTACTTTATAATTAGAATTTATAATCCCACAACATTCCTCGACTAATTTGTCGGGGAATGTTGAAAAAATAAGTGTTTTATTGTATAATTTATATAAGATAAAACTTATTATTTTTTTAGGAGGATGAACATATATGAAAAAGTTTTTTAATGAGTTTAAAACCTTTATTATGAAGGGTAATGTACTAGACTTGGCAGTAGCAGTAATTATTGGTGCGGCATTCCAGAATATTGTTACATCACTTACTGACAACATTATCTCACCAATTATTGGTCTGTTTACAAAGATGAATTTTGACCAGCTTGTACTACAGGTACCAGGCACAGATGTTGTGCTTAAGTATGGTGCATTTATTACAGCAGTTATCAACTTTTTGATAATGGCATTTGTAATTTTTCTTCTTGTAAAGTCTATAAACAAGGTTATGACTATAGGCAAAAAGAAGGAAGAAGAAAAGAAAACAACCAAGAAGTGTGACTTTTGTAAAAGTGAAATTAATATTGAAGCAACACGATGTCCACATTGTACCTCTAAGCTAGAGGGCTACACAGGCGAATAAGACTGATTTGAAATTTTTACGTTTAAAACCGGAGGATTAGCAATTGATACAAAGAATATTAAAAAACAAATACCCTATAAT
>JAXJJE010000133.1:0-1178 GCA_036298405.1 Acutalibacteraceae bacterium | reverse complement strand
GTTTTACCCCGAGCAATCAATTTACTTTGCAAATTGGTTACATCACCCCATAAACTTTTAAAAAAGTTTAATCAAAACTTTTAAGCTATCTCGCCATCGGTGACTGCGTAAGCAGTCACACAAACTTCAATTTATCACTACGAGGTTACTTCTATGAGCTATTATTCAGCAAATCAATATTATAAAAGTATATTTAAAAGCAAGGTTTATAAAATATCGCTAAACGGTGGTATGACCTGCCCAAACAGAGATGGTACTAAGGGTAAGGGTGGTTGCATTTTTTGCAGTAATAAGGGGTCGGGTGATTTTTCGCCTGTTAGCAGTATGTCTATTAATAATCAAATAGAAGAATCAATTGCTCTTGTAAGGGATAAAATAAAAGAAGATAAGTTTATTGCTTATTTTCAGTCATTTACAAATACATATGCACCGGTTAGCTATCTTGAGGATATTTTTATGCAGGCTATTAATCACCCAAGCGTTGTTGGCTTGTCTATAGGTACACGACCAGATTGCTTGGGCGATGATGTTTTACAACTTCTTGACAGACTTAATAAAATAAAGCCTGTTTTTGTAGAGCTTGGATTGCAGACTATTCACGAAAAAACTGCAGAATATATAAACAGATGTTACCCACTTAGCACCTTTGATACAGCTGTTAAAAATCTAAAAAGTATTGATGTGAATGTAATTGTGCATACTATAATAGGCTTGCCAAACGAAACAGAAGAAATGATATACCAAACTGTTGATTATGTTGGGAAAAGTGGGGCAGACGGTATAAAGCTACAATTATTGCATATCCTTGAAAATACAGCACTTGCAGATGACTACAAAGCAGGAAAGTTCAACATACTTACACTCGAAAAATATACAGAAATCATTTGTAATTGTATAGAAATTATTCCTGAGAATATGGTAATACACCGTATTACTGGCGATGGTGCTAAAAATATTTTAATAGAACCAAAGTGGAGTGGCAATAAAAAGCTTGTTTTAAATACTATAAATAAGGCATTAAAGGAGCAGAATATAGTGCAGGGTTCAAAAAGTCTGGAAGCCATAATCAGAAAAATTAAATAATTAAATAATTAAAACGCAATTTACATCTAAAGCACTTGCATAATATGTCAAAATTTTGTATAATGTAGAGTAAGTAAAATCAAAAATAAAATATT
>JAXJJE010000132.1:0-2129 GCA_036298405.1 Acutalibacteraceae bacterium | reverse complement strand
TCCAGAACAATAAGCTGGTGGGTGCAGTAACACATGTTTTTGTAAACGAGCCAACAAAGGGCTATGGCATTTTTATTGAGAATATGCTGGATACAGCTGGGTAAAGAAAAGACAGGAGGGTTGCTCCTGTCTTTTCTTATGCTTATAGTACTAATTTACTTTTTATTTGTATTGACATTCGATTTTTTGTGTATTATCATTAATTTGAGCATTAAAAAATAAATGGGAGGAATGTAACAGCTATGAAGGTAACATATATCCATCACAGTTGCTTTCTTGTAGAAACCGACCGTTTCTACTACTTGTTTGATTATCAGAAAGGTAGCCTGCCTGAAATGGATATTACAAAGCCGATTTTTGTTTTCTCCAGTCACAGTCATTCTGACCACTATAATTCAGAGGTTTTCTTGTTGCTTAAAGAGCTTGGTATGCAAAATATTCGTGCAATTCTGTCAGATGATATCGAAGCTCCTGCAAATATAGATACTCTGCTGGTAGCTCCACAAAAGGAATATGAATTGGGAATCCAGCAAAGGCTTACAACTTTCCAATCTACCGATTTGGGTGTTGCTTTTCTGATTGAGGACGAAGAAGAGCTTATTTATCACGCTGGTGACCTTAATGACTGGGTGTGGGAAGAAGAAAGCGACTCCTACAATGAACAGATGACCATAGATTATCGCAGGCAAATAAAGCTTCTTTCTGAAAAATTGAATAATCAAGAGATAGATGTAGCCTTTGTGGTTCTTGACCCAAGACAAGAAAAGGACTACGACAGAGGTCTTTGCTATTTCTTAGAAAATATCCCTGTAAAGCAGGTTTATCCTATGCATTATTGGGGAATGCCTGAAATTATCGGAGCTTTTCTGGAGGAGCATACGGAATATAAATTTAAAATCCAAAGAACAGAATAAAATAAACATTGCTATGCACAGAAATGAGGTTAATTATGAAATTTAAAATGATTCACGAAAATTACAATGTTGCAGATTTAGATAAGTCTATGGCTTTCTATGAAAAGGCATTAGGTCTTAAAGAGGTGCGTCGCATAAACGGTGACGGCTTTATAATTGTTTATATGGGTGATTCAGAAAGCACCTTTGAGCTGGAGCTTACATGGCTTGAGGAGCACCCACAGGCTTATGACTTAGGCGAATGTGAATTCCACCTTGCCTTTGAAGCAGAGGACTACGAAGCAGCACATAAGCTACACGAAGAAATGGGCTGTATCTGCTTTGAAAATCCAGAAATGGGAATTTATTTTATCACCGACCCAGACGGATATTGGTTGGAAATTCTGCCACCTAAAAATTGATAAATGCTTTGACAGAGGCAAACTGCCTCTGTCATTTTTGCATATTGTTCTATAATACAGTTAGCAGATAATGAAAGGGTGGTTGTTATGGTAACTCATACGAGAAATTATGGAATTGATCTTCTTCGTCTGGTTTTTATGTTTATGATTTGTGTAATTCATGTTATAGGTCAGGGAGGAGTATTATCGTCAAGTGCTGAGGGTACGGCACATTATAGTGTGTATTGGCTGATTGAGGTGTTGGTGTTTTGTGCAGCTGATGGTTTTGCTTTCATAAGTGGATACACAGCAAGGAACAAGCCACAAAAATATAGCAAAATTGTTAATATGTGGTTTCAAGTATTGTTCTATTCGTTTTTTTTATCCGTTTTAGTTACGCTAATTGGATTAGATGGTAGTTGGACAATGAAAACCATTGTAGTTAGGTTGTTGCCAGTGACATTCAATGAGTTTTGGTATTTTACAGCATATTTTGCGTTGTTTTTTGTTGCTCCGATTTTAAATGAGTTTCTATTTAAAGCAAATGAATCTGAAAGCAAGAAAATGTTTATTGTTTTGTTTGTTTTGTTTTCAATAATGGGAACGCTGGCAGACCCATTCAAATCGCAATGGGGATATTCTGCTATCTGGCTTATTGTAATCTACTGTTTGGGAGTTTTGGCAAAAAGAATAAAACTGTTTGAACAAAAAAAGACGATAACATTAGTGATAATGTGGCTTTGTTTGAATTTAGTTTCATGGGCATTGCTGATTTTTAGTGGGATAGGAGTATTAGTAAATTATTTGTCACCGACTATTTTGTTAAGTAGTATGA
>JAXJJE010000131.1:0-6662 GCA_036298405.1 Acutalibacteraceae bacterium | reverse complement strand
CGTTAAGGACTCCGTCCTTAAAACCTGCAAGGGCTTTGCCCTTGACCCAAAAGCCTTTAAAAAGGCTTTACCCAAACTTTAAGTTTTGGTTTGTGCGTAATTCCAATTTATTATTCGTTTATCTTACCGTAGATTTTATCTACTATTTCTTCGATTTCCTTTTTACGGAATTTTAGTGAGGCTGTATTTGCGATTAGTCTTGCAGAAATTGGTACTATATCCTCGAATACCTCTAGACCGTTTTCTTTAAGTGTTGAGCCTGTTTCTACAATATCTACAATAGCGTCAGAAAGTTCAAGCAATGGTGCAAGCTCTACACTACCCTCTATTTTAATGCAATGTATATCCATGCCCTTTTTCTCAAAATGTGCACGAGCTACATTTGGGTATTTTGTAGCAATTGTTTTTACATTATGTCCAGTGTAAAAATCTGTACCCTTTTTACCAGCCAAAGCAAATTTACATCTGCCAAAGCCAAGGTCTAAAAGCTCAAAGAATTTTGTTCCATTCTCTAGTATTGTGTCCTTACCTACTACGCCAAGGTCGCATACACCATGCTCTACATAGGTAATAACATCAGCAGCCTTTGCAAGCACTGCTTCGATTTCGCCATTGCCTATTGGTAAAATAAGACGTCTGCCCTTGTTTCTTACAGCTGAGCAATCATAGCCAAGCTCTTCTAGTAGGTTTATTGTATCCTTTTCAAGTCTGCCCTTTGTAAGTGCAATTCTTAGTGGTCTCATAATATTTGTATCCCCATCTCTTAAATTTCTTCAGTTCTTGTATTTGCGTTTACTACACAAAGCTTTTTAATGCCCTTTTTCTGAGCATAATATTTTGCACTGTCCTCTGATGGAAATACGCTGTATTCACAAACATAGCCCTGTGCTGTAAGCTCTTCTTTAACCTTTAGTGCTTCAATCTCAAAGCCGTCATCGCCGTGTACCATAATATCGGCAATTTTAGGAGTATCAGCACCATTTATAGCCATATAAATTCTTGCAAGCTCATCTACATTTACACCAAAGCCAGCTGCACAGCTTGATTTGTCAAACTGGTTAAGCAAATGGTCGTATCTACCACCTGTAAGCACAGCGTCACCACTGCCTTGTACATATCCACAGAAAATCATATCGCTATAGTAGTCGTTTTTCTGAACCATGCCAAGGTCAATCATCAGCTTATCCTCTGGTAGAATTTTAGAAAGCTCTCTGTATAAATCCTTTAAATAGAACAAAGCTGATTCTGCCTGTGTACCCTGAAATAGTGGTAAAGCTTTGCTGAATACCTCTTCACCACCGAATAATCTTGGCAGCTTTTTAAGTGCCTTTGTTGTGTCATTCTGTGGGATTTCATCAAGCAGTGTGATAAGTGCTGAATAGTTTTTAGATTCTATGTAATCTCTGATTTCTTCCTTTTTGTCGTCGCTTACATCAAGCTTATTCAGTATAGCCTTAAGAAATACTGCATGACCAAGCTCCAGACGGAAATCAGGTGTGATTTTCTTTAAAATTTCAATAGCTGATATAAGAAGCTCTAAATCGGCTCTTTTACCACCTGCACCAATAAGCTCCATACCAGCCTGACGCATCTCGTTGCTTCTGCCTGCTAGTGACTTGTTGTTATGGAAGATTGGCTGATTGTAGCAAAGTCTTATTGGGGCTACCTCATCCTGTAGTCTTGTAGATACCACTCTTGCCATTGGCACTGTAGAATCTGGACGCATTGCAAGCAGTCTGCCCTTTTTATCTGTAGAAATGAACATCTCTTCTGACAAATAGCCAAAACCACTTAATGTAAATGTGTCGTAAAATTCAAGTGTTGGTGTAATAACCTGATTGTATCCCTTTGCCTTAAAAACCTCATCTATTATATTGCTAACCTTATTTATTGCTATAGATTCCTCAAAAAGTAAATCTCTTGTACCTTCAGGAGTTAGCTTATTATATTTCTTCATAATTGTTTATTCCCTTCTTCACTTTAGCGTGCTACTATAATAGCACAGTAAAATTATATTGTCAACCATAATATGGAATAAAGCTGGTTCTACCCTGCATTATTCCATATTAGTAGATGATTATTAATTGTTATCAGCAGACTTAGAAGCTTTTTCGCTTACATTAGCCTTAATAGCCTTGTAGATTTTAAGCTTTTTAAAGTCTACTGGCTGTTTTTCTGGATCTTTCATTATGTCATTATCTGGTGATTCACCAAACTGCTGTAGGTAATTTTTATTCTTTAATTTATTATTTACAGCATCTCTTGTTAATACATAGAACACAGAGAAAACAGGTACAGCTGTAAACATGCCTACTATACCAAACAAGCCACCACCTAAAACAACGCTTGCTATTACCCAGAAGCCAGAAATACCAATTGATGTACCCATTACCTTTGGCTCTATCAGGTTACCGTCTATTTGCTGTAGCACCAAAATAAACACTGCAAACAGAACAGCCTCTATTGGATTAACAAATAACAGGATAAGCCCACTTGGTATAGCACCGATAAATGGACCAAATACTGGTATAATATTTGTAATACCCATTATAACACTGATAAGCAATGGATAGTCAAATTTAAAAATTGTCATACCGATAAAGCAAAGCATACCTGTAATCATAGAACCGATAACTCTACCGTAAACATATTTACCGAACATTGTATCAGTTAGCTCGACAATTTCAAAGGTTTTTGGCAATGCTTTTTCTGGGAAGAATGCTACAGTAAACTTTTTGCACTGATAAATAAGCTTTTCTTTACAGCCTAAGAAATATACTGAAATAATAACTCCTAAAATTACATCATAAATTTTTGAAGTAAACTTTATTGCTGTATCAAATAAATTAGGTGCAAATTTATTTGCAAAATTTGAGGCAAGCTCAGTAACATAATCTATAACCTCTCCACCTGTAACTAAATTAACTGCATCATTAATTAAAGAAAAAAGGTCGTTATCGTCTTTAAGGTCAATATTAAGATATTCCTTTGATGCTGAAACTGCCCACACCTTAAATGATTCAGCATAATCATTAAAGTTAGAGGCTAAAGTATTAAAGCTTTCAGCAAGCTGTGGCACAATTATGCCTATTAAGAATGATACTATACCTAAAATAAGAATGTATGCCAGTGTTAACGAGAGTGGCTTGCGTGCTTTTTTTACAAAATCAAATTTGCTTTTATCCATTTTAACCAACATTCTGTCAGAGAAAAACACATATGGTTTATTAATAATATATGCTATACAAAAACCAATAATAAATGGTGTTGCTACTGTTACAAGTGTTTTTAGTGCTTTCCAAATTAAAAAGAAATTGCTCATAACAAAATACGTAAATATTGCAAACACTATAAGTAGCATTGCTTGTTTAAATTTTTTCTTGCTCATCTAATTCCTCCATTATTAAAATAAAGACATCTGACTACTTTCTGGAATATCCTTTAAAGCACCCGATTCTTTTAGAGTTTCTATTACAGCTGTAGAAACTCCTGTGCGAGCCTTAAGCTCCTCGATAGATAAATACTCACCTTGCTTACCACCCTCAGCTAAGCTAAGTGCAGCTGCCTCTCCTACGCCTGCTAACGAGCTGAATGGTAGTCTTATTTTATCTCCCTCTATAACAAACATTTTTGCCTCTGATTTATATATATCTATTGGTAAAACAGAAATCTTTCGTGCAAGCATTTCGTTAACGATTTGTAGAGTTTCCATTTCGGTTTTATCGGTAGCTGTTGCAAGGTTTTGTGATTGCTTTTCTTTAATATTTTTTATCTTTGCAACCACAGCTTCTTTACCCTTTAAAACTGTTATTGCGTCAAAGCCGTCACTACGCACTGTAAAGTAAGCAGCATAATACTCAACTGGCTTATGTACCTTATACCAGCCTAGTCGGAGTGTTGCAATCATATACGCTGCAGCGTGTGCCTTTGGGAACATATACTTAATCTTCATACAGGAGTCAATATACCATTGTGGTACATTGTTGTCCTTCATTGCTTGCATATGCTCCTCTGTAAGAAGCTTTGTTGCGTTACCCTTACGCACAATTTCCATTATCTTAAATGCCATTTTTGGTGGCAAGCCACGGTGCATTAGGTAGGTCATAATACTATCTCGAGTACCTATAACCTCTGAAATTGTACAGACACCGTCTTTAATTAAATCGGCAGCGTTACCAATCCATACGTCTGTACCGTGAGAAAGACCCGAAATTTGAAGTAGGTCTGAAAATGTTTTTGGCTGACACTCTATAAGCATTTGTCGTACAAAAGGTGTGCCAACCTCTGGCAGTGAAAACGTACCCGTTTCGCAATCTATATCCTCTGGTGTAATATCTAAAGCTACTGGTGATGTAAATAATGAAATTACTTTTTCGTCACTCATTGATACATCCATTACAGGTATTCCTGTAAATAGCTCCAGATAGTGATAAATTGTAGGAACATCATGACCAAGCTCATCAAGCTTACATATTGTATCGTGAATAGAGTGGAAATCGAAGTGTGTAGTAATATTATCGGAATCCTGTTTATCAGCTGGACGCTGTACCGGACAGAAATCGTAAACCTCCATACCTCTTGGTACAACAACCATTCCTCCTGGGTGCTGACCAGTTGTTCTTTTTACACCAGTACAGCCCATTGAAAGACGTTCCATCTCTGCCTTATTAAGCATCTTACCTGTTTCTTCAACATATTTCTTTACATAGCCATATGCTGTTTTATCGGCAACAGTAGCGATTGTACCAGCCTTAAAGACATTATCCTTACCAAACAGCTCTTCTGTATATCTATGTGAGCTGGATTGATATTCACCACTAAAGTTAAGGTCAATATCGGGGGTTTTATCGCCCTCAAAGCCAAGGAAGGTTTCAAATGGTATTTCGTGACCGTCCTGTAAATACTGTGTGCCACATTTTGGGCAATTTTTATGAGGCAAATCAAAGCCTGAGCCATATTCACCATGTGTGAAAAATTCGCTATTCTGACACTTTGGACAAACATAGTGTGGACAAAGTGGGTTAACCTCTGAAATACCAGACATTGTAGCAACAAATGATGAGCCTACTGAGCCTCGTGAACCAACAAGATAGCCATGTGCTTCGCTGTCGGCAACCAGCTTTTGGGCTGTCATATACAGCACCGAGAAGCCGTATTTTGTAATAGCTCCCAGCTCTCTGTCTAGTCGCTCCTTTACAATTTCTGGTAATGGGTCACCATACTTTTTCTTTGCTCGCTCCCATGTAATAGAGATAAGCTCTTCCTCAGCACCATCAATAAATGGTGGGAATACGCCCGGTGGAATTGGTCGAACCTGCTCTACCATATCGGCAATTTTATTTGGATTTTCTACTACAACCTCATATGCCTTTTTCTCACCTAAATATTCAAACTCCTTCAGCATTTCTGCTGTTGTTCTGAAATAAAGTGGTGCTTGGTCTTCTGCATCAGAAAATCCCTTTGAGGTCATAAGTATCTTTCTGTACTCGCTTTCGTGAGGGTCCATAAAGTGAACATCACAGGTAGCAACAACTGGTATTCCAAGCTGTTCACCAAGCTTTATAACCGTTCTGTTATAATCCTGTAATTCCTTTTCATCCTTTGCAGTACCGTTGCGAACCATATAGGAGTTATTTCCAATTGGCTGAATTTCCAGATAATCATAAAATGACGCAATCTCTCTAAGCTCGTTCATTGGTTTGCCCGAAACAATTGCTCTGAAAAGCTCACCAGCCTCGCAGGCACTGCCAATAATAAGACCTTCACGGTATTTTACAAGCTCTGACTTAGGTATTCTTGGGTTTCTGTAGAAATAATTCATATGCCCCATAGAAATGAGCCTATATAAATTTTTAAGACCAACTCTGTTTTTAACCAGAATAATCTGATGGAACGGCTTTAGCTTGTTTGGGTTTGCACCTATAATTTTGGTGTTTATATCTTCAACCCTTGTAATATTATAGTCGCTTTTAAGTCTGTCTACAAAGCTTATAAATATTTTAGCAAGCATAAAGGCATCATCTGTTGCACGGTGGTGATTAAATTCACCAAGTCTTAAATATTCTGCAACCGTATTAAGCTTGTAATCCTTTATATCTCGAAGTATTGATTTTGCTATTGTAAGTGTATCTACAGATGAGTAGCTGTATGGTAAATCATTTCTTTCTGCTGTTGCATAGATAAATGATGTATCAAACGGAGCATTATGTGCAACAAGTATTGCATTGTCACCACAAAATTCAAAGAAATTTTTTACTGCTTCGTCTTCAAGTGGTGCATCCTTTACCATATCGTCAGAAATGCCAGTTAGCTGTGTTATTTTTGGTGGGATAGGCATCTGAGGATTAACAAAGGTTGAGAAGGTGTCTAGTATCTCTCCATTTTTTACTCTTACAGCACCAATTTCTGTAATTCTGTCTTTATTGGCACTTAGACCTGTTGTTTCAAGGTCAAAGCAGATAAATTCATCTGCAAGCTCTCTTTTAGCGTTACCCTTTACAGCAGAAATCATATCGTTTACAAAATATGCCTCTGTACCATAAATAATCTTTATCTTTTCTTCAATACGCTCTTCGTCTTCTTCGTAAGGCTCAAAGCCGTAAAACTTCTTTTGCTTCTTTTCGTTAAAGGCTATGCCGTTTATTTTTTCTGCTGTACTCATT
>JAXJJE010000130.1:0-2723 GCA_036298405.1 Acutalibacteraceae bacterium | reverse complement strand
TATAATTCTGCGTTTTATAGTGATTATATTAAATATGGCGAATGTCCTGCATATGGAAAGACTAAAGAAATGATGGAGAAATCCATAATCAATTATCCCAAATTTATTATTTTGTATAATAGTAAACCAGTTGGTTGTATTTCTTGCAAAAAGGTGGATGTGGGAATATATGAAATTGGTTGTTTGTGTGTTGTTCCAGAGTTTCAAGGTAAAGGAATTGGAACACAAGCAATTAAGTTTGTAAGAGCACACTACGAGGATTGGGACAAATTAACCTTAATTACACCTGTAGATAAAAAGGAAAATGTAAAGTTTTATACAGAAAAGTGTGGATTTGATATAGTCTCTACTGAAATGGACGGAAATATTAAAGTAGCTCGATTTGTTTTAGAAAATCCACAAAAAACAAGGAATTGACACAAAATAGGATAAAATCATACTTAGATTCACTTTGAGTATGATACGAATTACAAATTGAAGAGGTTAAAATAAAGAGCTTGATTCTGTTTAGAATTAAAGGAGGTTATTTTATGAATATTAAAGATTTAATTGACAGCGATTTTAAAGGGAATATTTATATTGTCAAAGATGGTGAGGTTATCTGTGAAAGCGTTACAGGCTTTGCAGATTTGGCAAATGAGATTCCTAATACAATAGAAACTAAATTTGCAAGTGCCTCAGCAGGAAAGGTTTTTGTTGCAGTTGCTATTTTACAGCTTATTGAGCAAGGGAATATTAAGTTTGATGATACATTAGGAGAGCTTCTTGATATTGATTTGCACAGCATAGACCCTGATGTAACAGTAAAACAGCTTTTGAATCACACATCAGGTGTTCCTGATTACTTTGATGAATCTGTTATGGACGAGTATGAAGAGCTGTGGGTGGATTATCCAAACTACAAAATCAGACATAACAACGATTTATTCCCTTTGTTTATCAATAAACCTATGATGTATGAAAAAGGCGAGAGATTCCAGTATAATAATTCTGGCTATGTGTTGCTGGCTTCAATAATCGAAAAGGTAACAGGAATGTATTTTGATGATTATCTTAAGAAGAATATTTTTGATGTCTGCGATATGAAATCAACAGGCTATTATGCCTTTGACAGATTGCCTGCAAGATGTGCAAATAGCTATATTTACTGCCCTGATACAAATGATTTTCGCACAAATATTTACTCTACGGATGTTAAGGGAACAGGTGCAGGAGGAGCTTTTATTACCGTAAAGGATATGGTTAATTTCTGGACTAATCTTACAAACGGAAATTTAATCTCAAACGAGTTAGTTTCAGAAATGCTCAGCAAGCAAAGTGGTGACGGAGATAACGCAGAAGAGGGATTCTATGGCTATGGTGTCTGGATAATCGATAATCCAGAGGGTACAGATTATGCGTACTTTCAGGGATTTGACCCAGGTGTCAGCTTTATTTCTGAATATAATGCTGATAAAAATATCATCTCAGTTATGGTAAGCAATTATCAGAATAATGTCTGGCAAGAAATGAGGAAGATTAGAAAAAATCTGTATAAATAAATCTATGCTTAGAATTTATGTTGTTAAATAATGTTGTACAAAACAAAAAGCTCTATATCAACTTATATGACTGATATAGAGCTTTTTGTATATAAATTTGTAGCTTGCTTAATCAAAATGAAACTGGTGCTGTGGTGCATATGTTTGGCAATTTACTGGGCAGTCAGCTGTTGTCACCATATACAACTGAAATCAGTATGACTATCCGATATACAAAAATGGTCTTTTTTATAATCATAATTTTATATGCCATTTTCTCTAAGAAATTTAAAAACGAGGTAGCAGAACAAATTAAAAAAATTTCATCTGACAAGATTGATAATCAGTAAAAACTGAGAATCCAGATTACGAATAAATATTTCAATAATCCTATCAGAATAGATTCATTACACTATGTTGTAACAAATTTGCGTATCAGGAATATTTGGTTTTTAGATGAAAGTATATACAAAAACATCTAAGAGTTAAAAATGTAAACTGCTATTAATTGCATGTATTTGATAGCAGTTTTCTGTTTTATATACTATAATATACCTGTTCAGATTATCAGATTGGCATTTACCAAACTCTGCAATAAATTATAATACTCTAAAAGAAGATGTGTAGTCTGTTATGACAGACGTTAGTATTAAAGAAAATATTGTAAAAGTACAGGAATTAATAAAGCAAGCTCCAGGCAATGCCGGAGGAGCAGAAATGATTATCAGGTACCATAAAGGCTTATGTAAAAAACAAATACAGAAAACAATAATCCAGAATAAAATGAATTTAGCAACCACTTATCAATCGATAGGTGGCTTTTGGTTATTATGACTAATTGTTGCGAAGAATTTATGGTAATATTTTTACACAAAAAACTATTGAATTAAATTTTTAATTAAATTAGACTTATTTTTAGGATATCCTTATTAAACTAAAGGAGAAAATCAATGATAGAAAAAATACGTCAAGTAGTAGAAAAAGAATACAGCAACACATTAGGAATAGTAGTTTATAAATCAGGTGAAATAGTGCTGGATGAATATTTTTCGGGTGCACATAGAAACGAGTCTGTTAACACCTTTTCTGTAGTAAAGAGTATCGTAGCAGTGCTTGTAGGTATTGCTATTGATAAAGGCTTTATAAAGGGCGTTGACCAAAAAGTTATAGACTTTTTCCCTGATTACAAACTTAAAAGAAACC
>JAXJJE010000129.1:0-2439 GCA_036298405.1 Acutalibacteraceae bacterium | reverse complement strand
TTCAGCACCTCACCTGTAAGCTCAGGGTCAAGTGCAGATGTAGGCTCGTCAAAGCAAAGTATATCTGGGTTAAGTGCTAACGCTCTTGCAATAGCAACACGTTGCTGTTGACCACCACTTAAATTACAAGGGTAAGAGTCCTTTTTCTCAGAAAGACCCACCTTATCAAGAAGCTGTAAAGCGTTTTCCATTATCTTTTCCTGTGCCTCTTTAAAGGTTTTTACGCCCATATATTCGCCATTAAGCTTTAATTGCTCCTTAGCAAGTAGCTGTGGTGCAAGCATAATGTTATCTATAACCTTATATTGTGGAAAAAGATTAAACGATTGAAAAACCATACCAAAGTGTAGTCTGTTTTTTCTTATCTCTTTATCGTTATGCTTTGATTTATCAACACCATCAAAAAGCACCTTATCATTTACTGTGATTGTACCAGACTGAGGTGTTTCAAGAAAATTCAAGCATCTTAGCAGTGTAGTTTTACCCGAACCAGATGAGCCGATTATAGCCAAAACCTCACCCTTCTCAAGTGAGAAGCTAATATCCTTTAGAACCTCAGTTTTACCGAAGCTCTTCTTAATATTTTTAACTTCAAGAATAGCCATATAATCGCCTCCTTTTAACCCTTGTAATAATCAAGCTTCTTTTCAATATAAGCAAATAGCAATGTTAAAATTCCACAGAAAGCTAAGAAGAACACTGCAGAGTAGAACATAGGCCATATCAAGCCAGACATAGAGAAATCCTTTGCGTTCATTAGAATTTCTGGTATAGCAATAACGCTTGCAAGCGATGTATCCTTTACAAGAGTTATAATTTCGTTACCTATAGGTGCTGTAATTCTTTTGATTACCTGCATTAAAACAACCTTAAAGAAGATTTGTGTTTTTGTCATACCAAGCACTTGGCCTGCTTCGTACTGACCCTTTGGGATAGACTCTATTCCACCTCTGTAAATCTCTGAAAAATATGCTGCATAGTTAATAACAAAAGCAATCAATGCGGCATTCATTCTAGGAAAGCTAAATGCACCATTACTAACAAGTGGTGGAATATAGAACACCACAAAAAGCTGTAGCATTAAAGGTGTGCCTCGTATTACCCATACAAAGGTTTTTGTAATCCATTTAAGTGGCTTAAAGCTTGACATAGAGCCCATTGAAATTATTAATCCCAGTGGCAACGCAAGCAACAATGTAATCAAAAATATGTAACAGTTATCACCAAAGCCCTTTAAAAGCTGTTGCGATACATTAATAAATTCTTCCATAGTAATTCCTATCTTATTCTGGCTTAACTACAATTAAATCCTGAAGCTCGTATTTAGATGCAATTTCCTCAAGCTTACCCTCGTTAGCAAGCTGCTGGATAGCCTCGTTAACCTTTTTAGTTGTTTCTGGGCTGTTCTTTCTAAAAGCAATACCATACTGCTCTGGTGCAAAGCCCTTATCATCAATTACCTGTAAATCTGCATAGTCTGTACCGTTTGTAATTGTACCAATTGACATTACATAGTCGATAACTGCAATATCAGCTGTACCAGACTTAACCTCTAGTAAAGCCTTAGCCTGTGAATCTACAGAAACATAAGTAGCCTGAGCAAAAAACTCGTCAGATTTAGCAACATCTTCACCAGCTGACTTCTTCTCAGCAACTACTGTAGCACCCTTTAAAGCGTCTGCACTTGTAAACTTAGAAGTGTTCTCTGCCTTTGTTACCATAACCTGCTTGTTTTCCATATAAGGAACAGAGATATCCATATTTTGTTTTCTCTCGTCAGTAATTGTCATACCGTTCCATATACAGTCAATTGTCTTTGCGTTAAGCTCAACCTCCTTTGAATCCCAGTCGATTTTCTGGAATATTGGCTTAACACCCATCTTCTCACAAACTGCCTGAGCAAACTCTGTTTCAAAGCCTGTAAGCTCACCGTTTTCATCCATATAGTTCATTGGCTCAAAATATGTAATACCAATAGTCATTTCGCCCTTTTCTTCAATATAGCTTAGGTCTGTTGCTGATGAACCACAGCCTGCAAGCATTGTTGCAGCAGTTGCTGTAACAAGTATAGTTGATAATATTTTTTTCATTTCTGGTCTCCCCCGTATTTTATTTAATTAATTACTATTACCACTGTTGTATAAAGCTTTGTTCTGTTTTTAGAATACATTGCTCAGCTTTTTACGCTAGTTACTATATTATACCACTAACAAGCTACTAAAGTAAAGTAAAAACAGATATCTTTATTGCCTATGTTTTAAATATTTTTTGATTTATTTTTCACAAAACTATTGACAAATAATAATCTACAGGCTATAATATAAAAGCTGTGAAGTTCACTGAACAATTTAATATTTATCGAGGTGTAACTCAGTTTGGTAGAGTGCTTGGTTTGGGACCAAGATGCCGCAGGTTCAAGTCCTGTCACCTCGACCATAG
>JAXJJE010000128.1:0-2097 GCA_036298405.1 Acutalibacteraceae bacterium | reverse complement strand
CCTTGGATTATGGCTTAATGAAAGCGAAAGTAAGCATACCTGGATGCAGATATTTGATGAGCTTAAAGCACGAGGAGTTGAGGATGTATTGTTCATCAGCATGGATGGTGTATCTGGACTTGAAGAGGGTGCAAAAGCAATCTTTAAGGATGTAGTAGTGCAGAGATGTATAGTTCATTTAATCAGAAATTCAATCAAATATATTCCAAGCAAGGACTATAAGAGATTCACTCAGTCACTTAAAAAGGTCTATGGAGCACCAAGCTTACAAGCGTGCAGAAAAGCCTTTGAGCTGTTTGTACAGGAGTGGTCACAGTATCCTGGAGCAGTTGCAGTATGGGAACGCAATTTTTCTCATGTGGAGCAACTTTTTGATTATGGAAGTGCAGTACGTAAGGTTATGTATACCACAAATGCTGTTGAGAGTGTAAATTCTTCATTTAGAAAGGTAACTAAAAAAGGAGCGTTTCCTAACGAAAACGCCCTACTAAAGCTACTCTATCTTCGTATCACAGAGCTCTACAAAAAATGGAAAAACAGCAAAGTTCAAAACTGGGCAATGGTCAGAAATCAGCTCATAATTAATGAAAATATTAGAGCTCGTATCGAAAAATACGAGCACCTTATCTGACCGCCGTTGCACACAGTTGTGGTTAACCCCAACTGTGTGCAACATTCAAATCTAAACTTTCATAAATAAACTTACACACTTTTCTTGACAAACCCCAAATACTCAAAAAGGAATCTTGAAATTTATTATTTTGAACCCTCGTAATCTCCACATTTGCACGATGTGGAGATTATTTTTTGCTAAAAATTACACTAAATTTAATTGTCGTTAAAACTCACCTACCAGCATTTCTGTGTATAGCATACTTTTCAGATAGCCTGTAATGTTGTGTATGTTGTATTTTTCCTTAACGGCTATAAACTTTTCGATTACGGTGTATAGTAAATCTCGCAGTGATAGTCCATAGGTGTCATCTCTGGTTGATAGCTTAACCAAGCTATGTATATCGTTTTCGCTTATTTTTTCTTCTCTGTGGGTGAATGGTTTTGTAACAAGGCTGATTAATGCTGTTACTGCTGTGTTATAAATTGCCTTAAACGATTTATCTGTTAAGCTATCCATCATATCATCGTAGTAACAAAGCTCTTTAATTCTTACTGCTAGTTTATCTGACTTACTTTTCTGCTTAATATCTACCTTACTCTTACTAGATGAGATATGATACTTATTTAGAGATATATTATTTTTGTTATATACTTTGTTATTGTTATTACCGTCGTTGTTTTGTAGGTCGCAATTCTGTGTGTGCTGTGTGGATTCCTCTTCGTTTGGTGTGTCTTGATTTTGTGAATCTGTGGTTTGTGTGTCTTGACTTTGTGAGCCTGTGAAATTGTTGATAACATACTCGTTCTGGTCAAATCTGCCACCTGTTTTTCTCTGTATTATTGTTATATAATCGTTATCTACAAGCTGATGTAAAGCAGTGTAGTAGGCTGTGTTGCTTATGCTAAGCTGAGTTAGTATTGCTTTTTTAGATGGGAAAACACCTGCTCTGTTGCCAGCAAGTGCATAGAAGTACGCCATTAAGCCCTTAGCCTTTGCTGTAAGATTAGGGTTCATCATAATTGATTTTGGAATTATTCCATATCCAAGTGCCTTTATTCCGTTCTCGTTAAATGCTTTTTCTTGTTGGCTGTTTTCTGTTCTTACTGTTGATGGTTTATCATTGATAATATACTGGTTTCTGTTGAGGAAGCCTTTGCTTTTCTTGATAATTATGTAGTCTAGCTCTATAAGCTGATTAAAATGCTCATAATAAGTGTTTTTAGATAGCTTTAATTCGCTTAGTATTCTGGCTCTGCTAGGGTAAACAACAGACTTAGAGCCTGAATATGAGCAAAAATAGGCATAGATAGCCTTTGCAGTTAGTGATAGTCTTTCATCTGTCATTACTGCCTTATAAATTAGTCCGTAGCCATTCTTTAATACATCATCATTTTTTCTATACATAATAATTTTCCTTTCTAATAAAACAAAAACGGTTATGCTCAGCTTGGCATAACCGTTTTTAAATGCTTTTAATTTTT
>JAXJJE010000127.1:0-4874 GCA_036298405.1 Acutalibacteraceae bacterium | reverse complement strand
TGGGGTTAAGGGGTGAAACCCCTTATGGGTTTTAAGGGCAACGCCCTTAACTTCTCGTGATTATTAAAAATGCCTTTTCAAGGCATTTTTAGGAAAAACTATGAGTTAAAGGGCTTTGCCCTTTAAAATCCCACGAGGGGTGTTACCCCGAGCAATCAATTTGCTTCGCAAATTGGTTACATTATCCCATAAACTTTTGAAAAAGTTTAATCAAAACTTTTAAGTTTTGGTTTGTGCGTAACTCACCGACAAACTACAATTTAAACACTATTATATATTGCTATAAATCAATTTTTTTGATATAATTAAAAATCAAAGTGATATTATAATCGAAAGGATTTGAAATATATGAAGCTGGGAATGGTTGGTTTACCAAATGTAGGTAAAAGTACCCTATTTAACGCAATTACTAATGCAGGTGCACAATCTGCAAACTACCCTTTCTGTACAATCGAGCCTAACGTGGGTGTTGTTTCAGTGCCTGATTCAAGACTTGATAAGCTTGCAGAAATGTATGACCCTGACAAGTTTACACCTGCTACAATAGAATTTGTTGATATTGCAGGCTTGGTAAAGGGTGCATCTAAGGGTGAGGGCTTAGGTAATAAGTTCTTGTCAAATATCAGAGAGGTAGACGCTGTTGTTCATGTTGTGCGTTGCTTTGATAATGACGATATTATCCACGTAGATGGCTCAGTTGACCCTGCAAGAGATATAGAAACTATTACTCTTGAGCTTGTTATGTCTGACATAGAAATGGTAGAAAGAAGAATTGACAAGACTAAAAAGCTTATGAAGGCAGATAAAAAATATGCGTCAGAGCTTGAATTCTTTGAGAGAGTAAAGGCAACACTTGAAGAGGGTAAATCTGCAAGAAGTGTAGATTGCACAGAGGAAGAAAAAGAGCTTTTAAGCACAGTTGCACTTCTTACAAATAAGCCAATTATCTATGCTGCAAATGTAAGCGATGCTGACTTTGCAGATGGTATTGAAAATAACGCATATTACCAGAAGGTAAAGGCTATTGCAGATAGCGAAAATGCTGCTGTATTGCCAATTTGTGCCGAGCTGGAGGAACAGCTTGTTGATATGGAAAAGGAAGAGCGTGATATGTTCCTTAACGATATCGGTCTTACACAGTCAGGCTTAGACCGTCTTATTACAGCCTGCTATGACCTGCTTGGACTTATCTCTTACCTAACAGCAGGTAAGCAGGAGGTTCGTGCATGGACAATCACAAAGGGCACAAAGGCACCACAGGCAGCTGGTAAAATCCACACAGACTTTGAAAGAGGCTTTATCAGAGCCGAGGTTATCGCATATGACGACCTTATGGCTTGTGGCACAATGGCTGCTGCAAAGGAAAAGGGCTTGGTACGAAGCGAAGGTAAGGATTATGTTATGAAAGATGGCGACATAGTTCTGTTCAGATTTAATGTATAATTAAAGAATTATCACAAATAATAAAACGGTCACACAGCTTATATGGGCAGTGTGACCGTTTTTATTATTACCTAATACCATAAACCTAGTGCGTGCATGGTGTTTGAAAATTCCATTTCACGACGAGTACATTCCGAATTATATTCGGTAACTGCTGAATGTGCTTCAATTTGGTTTATACTTTTTAGTGCTTGGTTTGAGAATTGTCTGAAGTTAGATGAAAGCGAATTGATTTTGATGTTCATATTTACGATGTCTGATTTTAATGACAAAACAGTATCATATAATTTTTCCAGGTTATTTATGATGATGTCATTTTGACTTATTATTCTGTCTAAGCGTCTATCGTTGTCATATAGATTATAGGCACCAGTATCACCAGTGCTTGGATTGAATCTTAGACCTAAAGTTTTTCCAACCTTTAGGTATTGATATATGTATGCAACAGGTATTAATCCTTGGTAGCTTTCTTCAAGTACATTGCAGGAATAAATTTTTTTTCGTGTTTCTTTTGATTCCTGCATTTTTACTTTTAGCTGTCGAATCTGTATAGAGAGTAAATTTTTCTGTAGCAGTTCGTTTGCTACACGCTCTTTATCCTTTTGAACAGCTTTGTCGTATTCTCTTAACTCTGTCTGATATCTTTCGTTCAATCGTTGTTCCTTTTCTTTTGTTTCTATGCTACCTTTAATTGCACAGTATATAGGGATAAATGCAACAGCAATAACACTACCAATAGCTAATTTTACTATTGCTTTAAAAAAGCCAGCTATTGAGGTTGCTTGTGGGATTATTGTAAAACAGAGGATTGCAAGAATAATTGCAAATATACCTATGCAAAGAGCATCTACATCTCCTGAAGAATAATAAGTTTCAGGCTTTTGTGGCATAGATATTTTTCTTTCTCTGCCTAATTGATTGTATTGTGCATTCATTTTGGAAATTGTTTCTTGTTGAATGTAAATAGTTTTTTCAATTTCAAAACAAGTGCGTAAATACTCTGTTAGTTGATCGTAACTTAAAACTTTTGCCATAAAATTACCTCCTGAAAAGTTTAATTTGTTCAGTATACCAAATTGGGATATTTGAAGTATACCATTTTGGTATACTGTTGTCAAGGGTGATTACTTTTGATTGTTAAAACTAGGTTAAAAGAGCTACGAGAGAAAAAGGGAATAACTCAACTGAAAATGGCAATGGATTTAAATATGAATCAAAATACAATAAGCAGATACGAAAATGGAACTCGTCAAGCAGATTATGTTGCGTTGATTACAATTTCTGATTATTTTAATGTGTCTATAGATTATATACTTTTTAGAACAGATAACCCACTTCTTAATAAATAAAAAGTCTCCAGTATTGTGGAGATTTTTGAAAACAACCTCATTTGCGAGTAATATCTGCAAATGAGGTTGTTTGTTTTGCTGACTATATATCTCTTGGGAATTTATCTTCCATATATCTATACGCATTGATTTTATCTGTAATAAAAATAAATCCGTCATTCTCGTCTGTGCCCTGCTGTAGGTAAAAATTACCGTAGCCCTCGCATAGCTCTGTGCAGTTTTGCAAAGATACATCATAGGTTACAATAGATGAGAATTTATTACCCGAGTCAGGATTGTCAGAAATATATCTGACAACAATTGTTCCTGTAAATACATCATGTCCGTGATGATATATTGTGAAATCAATTTCTGTGCCAGCTTTTGGATCTTCGCCTGGTTGCCAGTGTATAGGAGTGTTTGCTTGAGTTAGTATGGTGTTGCTTACTTCCTTTTGGTCTATAGCTGTCGATAAATCCCACAAAGTGCCATTACTGCAAGTTGCTGTTATTTGTCCGGTTTTGTCGGTACTGTTATCAAAATAATCCTCAGCAAAGGCAAGCTGAAATATAATATCACCTGTGCCAGAGCTTAGTATAGGGTTATCAATCCACTCAATCGGATACTTAATGCTATGTGCAAGGTATGGAGCGTTAAAAAATATCTCCTGCACTACCTTTGGATTTTTAATAATGTAGCAATATGAAATTTCTGTGCCGTTCTGTATATGCATTGTGTTAAGCTTTTCGTTAAAGTGTAGGGTTACGCTGTTGTTTATTACAAGCTTATATGATGTGTCGCTGTCTACAAGCTTGCCGATAGTAATAGGGTTAGGGTCAAGCTTGATTTTTTGTAAATTTTTTAGGGTGGTGTCAACATCTTCTACCTTTATGCTGTTATCAAATTTAACGATTTTGATTGTATTAATGTTGTTAAAGAGGTTTTCAACTCCAGTAAAATCATTAATCTGATTTATTTTAATTCCTGTAGGATTTGTAAGAAAGCATAGTGCAACAGCACCACAAGCCACAACAGCTGTTATGCTAAGCCAAAAAGCAGGCTGTTTGTATTTAAGAATGGTTTTTATTCTTTTCTTTACACTAACCTCTCCAAAGGCTAAAGGGCAGGCTGTGATTTTTCTGTTTGAAATACTGCAATTAATAAGTGCCTGTGAATACGGCTTTTTAATTTCAGCTCCCATTTGATTTATTACCCTTTCGTCACAAGCAAGCTCAATATCTCTGCAAAGCAGAATATAAGCCACCCACACTAACGGGTTAAACCAATGTATTGTAAGCAGTATAAAGCCAAGTGGCTTCCACCAGTGGTCGTGTCTTTTTATGTGTGCGTATTCGTGAGCAGTTACATATTCGATATCTGCTTCGCTCATTGATGAAGGAATATAAATTTTAGGCTTTATCAGTCCTAAAATAAATGGTGTAGCAATATGGTCACATAAATAAATGTTGTCTTTAAGAATAATTGCTTCTTTAGTGGTTTTGTGGATTTTTATATAGCTTATAAGCATATATAAAATCATTGCTATAATTCCGATAATCCATATATTGCTTGCAATCATATTAATGATTTGCAAAGGGAAAACGGTGTTGGTTGTGTCTGAGCCAAAGGACTCAGCGATAATAGGATTAGCTACATTGTTAATTGCATTTATACCAGTGTTTATACTAGGGGTAGGAGAGTTAACATTCTCTAGCGATATAATTTCGTTGCTTGGTATTAAGCTGAAAATGCTTTTTATAGAGAACGGACATATCAAACGAATACCAACCAATCCCCACATAACAACCCTTATGTGTTTAGGAGCTTTGTTAAGCAGTAGCCTGAGTACGATAACGGCAAGTATAAGCCAGCAGGCTGTAAGGCTCATATTAAAATTTTTAAGGAATACAACGTCCATAATTATTCCTCCTTATACTCGTCAACCATACGGCGAAGCTCTGCAACCTCGTTTGGCGTCAGCTTTTTTCTAGTGGTAAACGCAGTAAGAAACGCAGGCAACGAACCATTAAAATTTTCTTCTACAAATTTTTCACTTTGCAAAGAATAAAACTCATCTTTAGAAATAACCGAGGTAACAGTACC
>JAXJJE010000126.1:0-6167 GCA_036298405.1 Acutalibacteraceae bacterium | reverse complement strand
TTAAGAGTACCTGTTTTAATTCTCATAGAGTTTGCATTTGCAACAGCCTTGATTGTTTCGAACAGCTTATCAAGTCTTTGTCCTGTTTTTGCAGAAATAAAGATAATAGGAGCATAAGACATAAACGCAAAGTCTTTTTCTAAATCCTTTTTATAGGTATTCATTGTAGTGCCATCCTTTTCGATAGCGTCCCACTTATTTACAGCTATTATACAAGCCTTGCCTGCGTCGTGTGCCAAGCCTGCAACCTTTGAATCCTGCTCGGTAAAGCCCTCGGTTGCGTCTATCATAATAACACACACATCACTGCGTTCAATCGCCATTTTCGCACGTAGAATACTATATTTTTCTATAGCCTCCTCAACCTTTTTCTTTTTACGCATACCAGCTGTATCGGTAAATTTGAACATACCAAATTCATTTTCAACAGTAGTATCAATAGAATCTCTTGTAGTACCAGCTATATTAGAAACAATACATCTTTCTTCGCCTGTAATCTTATTTATAAGTGAGCTTTTACCTACATTTGGCTTACCTATAACGGCAACGCTTATAATCTCTCCGTCATCATCCTCCCATGCACTGTCTGGAATATGCTCAAACACAGCCTCCAGCAAATCACCGGTACCGTGACCATGCACAGAAGAAACCTGAATCGGGTCACCTAAGCCAAGATTGTAAAACTCATAAAACTCTGGCTCTGGCTCACCTATTTTGTCACACTTGTTTACGCAAAGCACAATAGGTCTGCCACTTTTTTGCAGCATAGTAGCAACCTCTATATCGGTTGTAACCAAGCCACTTTTAAGGTCTGTTACAAGTATAATAACATCAGCAGCGTCAATAGCAAGCTCTGCCTGTCTACGCATTTGCTTTAGAATAATATCATCAGAATAAGGCTCTATACCACCTGTATCTATCAAATCTGCTGTTTTATCTAACCATTCAACTCTACCGTAAATTCTGTCACGAGTTACACCTGGGGTATCATCAACAATCGAAATTCTCTCACCCACTAGCTTATTAAAAAGTGTAGACTTACCAACATTTGGTCTTCCCACAATAGCTATAACTGGTCGTGCCATAATATTACCTCCTTTTATATAATAAAATCAATTTCATTTCATTTTTAAATATTTTAATTTAAAATCTCATTAAGCAAGGTTTCACCATTATTTGCAACGGTGATAACTGGTACCTTTAATTCTTCTCTTACATCATCAATAGAGATATCGTCAAGGAATAAATCTCCGTCACTTCTTAGCATAACCTGTGGTATAAGCAATTTGTCGCCCAAATCCTTATCCTTTAGCTGTGCAAGTAAATCCTGCCCTGTTACAAGGCCCGACACATCTACACCACCACCGAAGAAATTGTTTTTTATTCCAACAACATTAATTTTAACATTATTAAATCTATCGGTTATGTTATTCATAAGTGTTTGCATAAACTCTGCAACACCTGTGCCACAGGCTATTGTTACTGTTTTCTCTTCTTCTACTGTTATTTCATCCTCAAGAGCATATAAAAGCTCATCTCTTAAAAGTGAAAGCAATCCAACACCATTATCAAGCTGGTCAAAATCCTCATAATAGTCAGCCTCCGGAATATCACGCTCTGCCTTTAAGAAAAATTCATCAGACGCATATACAATTCTACAGCCGTATTTCTCTTTAAATTTCTCGCCATAGCTCTCTATTAAATCAAGTGTTTGCGTAGCAGTTTCTTTTGTATATTCCACAAGTGGATATAACCCCTCACGATAAGCAGTAAGACCCACAGGCACAACTGCTATACACTCAACAGCAGGGTATAGCTTTTCTAAATCGGTAAGGGTTCTCTCCAGCTCTTTACCGTCGTTAATACCAGGGCAAGCTACAATCTGGCAGTTTATTTTTATACCAGCCTCTGCAAATTTTGGCAACACCTCAAGCACCTTGCCTGCAAAGCGATTATTCATCATTTTAACACGCAAATCTGGGTTTGTTGTGTGCACCGATACATTTATAGGGCTTATGTGTAGCTTTATAATTCTGTCTATCTCGTGCTGAGTAAGATTTGTAAGTGTAACATAGTTACCGAATAAAAACGAAAGTCGTGAATCATCATCTTTAAAATACAAGCTTTCTCGCATACCCTTAGGTAGCTGGTCTATAAAGCAGAATATACATTTGTTACGGCAGGAATGTTGTTTATCCATAAGGTAGGTTTCAAATTCAAGACCTATTTCTTCATACTCACCCTTATGTATTGTAACTGTGCGTACATTTCCTAGCGTATCCTCAAGCTCAAGCTCTACGTCTCTTGCAGTCTGATAAAATCTATAATCAAGAACATCTACAATATCGTTACCATTTATTTTAAGCAGCTTTTCATTTGGCAATATACCTGCCTTAAACGCACGACTTTTTTCGTTTACATCAGAAATTACAACAGCCATTTCCCACCATCCTCTATAAATACATATATGGAGATATTATAACACAATTCTTACTTTTATTCCATATAAAAACGCAAAAAAATAAGAGGAGGATTAAAAAATCCTCCTCTGTAAGCTCAGTTAATTATTCCTCGATAGTAATAACCTGTCTGCCGTTGTACATACCACAAGCCTTACAAACTCTGTGAGGTGTCTTGTACTCGCCACAGTTAGGGCACTTTACTAGTGCTGGAGCGTCCATTTTCCAAACTGTTGATCTTCTCTTGTTCTTTCTAGCGTGAGATGTCTTTCTCTTAGGTACTGCCATTTTTTATCTCTCCTTAAATTTTAAAGTTATTATTAATTTTCTTGTTCTAAAAGCTGTTTTAGAACCTCTAATCGAGGATCTGTAATTGTAGTGCTACAGCCACAAGTCTTTTCGTTTAGGTTAGCACCACATTTAGGGCAAAGCCCTTTGCAAGAATCACTACATAAATTTTTTGAAGGTAGCTCTAATAAAACATCAGTAACTACAAGCTCATCAATATCTATTGTGTGATCAGGAGTTTCGATATAATCGTCATTTTGGTCACCGCTTAGGGATGTAACAAGATTATGCTCAAAATTGTAGCATATGCTCTTAGTTACGTCGGCACCGCAACGATCGCAAGGCTTTTGGTAGTTAAAGCTAGTTGCCAGAGAAAGCTTAACTAACCCTGCTCGATTTTCTGCCTGTATATCTACCTTTACAGGTGACACAAACGGAGTATATCCGTCTATTTTTACATCTGCCATACTCAAAGAATATTCCTGATGCAGAGTTGAACCCTCGGTTACAAAAATACCTTTTAAATCAAGAATCACAAAAATGCACCTCTCTTTAGCCGTATGACACTACGGGCAGTTTCAAAACACTGTATAATATTATACCCACACACCACTATTTTGTCAATAGCAAAAACACCTTTTAGAGCATTTATGCCAATCCAACAATATACAATTTATGGTGCTGTTTCTTAGGTATTTTTAACAATTAAAATTCCAACTAAAAGACAGATTAGAGTATAAGCAACTGCTTATGCAATCACAAAAGCTCTAGTTACCTACCCTCAATCTCTCTTATTCTGTCTATAAGCTTAGGCATAGCTGTTTCAAAATCCACACCATACCAATGGTAATTTTCGTTTTTAAGAGTAGCCTTTATGCAATCAACTGTAAAATCAACTGCAATTTTAAGTGCGTCCTCTTTGCTTATGCCATCCTGCATTAAAGCACCGGTAAAGGCTGACGCAAAAATATCACCTGTACCATGAAAGCTGTTTGGTAGCTTTTCGGTGTAATATTCAAAAAAAGTATTGGTTTGGCTATTATAAGACATTACACCCAGCTTGTCATCATCAAGCCTTACTCCTGTTAAAACGCAATATTTACAGCCCTGCTTGCTTAAACCAACAAGCACCCTTTTTATAAACTCTTTGCTGTAGCTGTCACCAACATAAGGAATTTTAAGCATATAGCAAGCCTCGGTAAGATTTGGCACAATAACATCTGCCTTTGCACACAGGCTTGTCATTTCCTCTACAAAATCAGTTGTAAAGCCCTTGTATAAATTGCCGTAGTCTGCCATTGCAGGGTCTACAACAATAATATTTTTGTCGGTTTTAAAGTCATCAAAAAGCTTACGCATAAGCTCAATCTGCTTTACCGAGCCCAGATACCCTGTATAAATCGCATCAAAGCCAATATCAAGCTTTTTCCACATTTCTGTAATAGGCTTAATTCCGTTTGTAAGGTCGTTAAATGTAAAGTCAGAAAACGCTGTATGCCCCGAAAGCACAGCAGTAGGTATTACAGCAGTCTCTACCCCCATAGCCGAAATTATCGGCAATGCCACAGTAAGCGAGCATTTACCAACGCAGGAGATATCCTGCACAGTAACAATTCTTTTCATTACCAAACCTCATTAATAGAAAAATGCTTTAATTACCTTTAATGTTTCTTCGGCAGCTACTACCTTGAATTTTTCAAAATCCATATAATCATTATCGTCAACAGTGTCTGAAATAGCTCTTAAAATTGCAAAAGGGATTTCGTTACGGTAGCATACCTGACCAATGGCAGCACCCTCCATTTCACAGCAATATGCTCCGAAAAATTCGCCTATTTCAAGTCTTGCTGCCTTGCCTGATACAAACTGCTCGCCTGATGCTACAGTTTCAAGATATACATTTATGTTTGCAAGGTCTTTTTTACATTCGTTGTAAATCTTCTCGGAAAGCTCCTTGTCAGCCTTTATGTAGGTTATAATTTCGTCAGAAAATTGTATAGTACCTCTTGCAAAGGCTTCACACTGACCCTCGTCTACAAGGCATTTGTTATCGTGATGTACAACTGCACTTGAAACAACAATATCGCCGATATTCAGCTTTTTGTTAAGAGCACCGGCAACGCCAGTATTTATTACAGCTGTTACATTATAATTTAAAATCATAGTCTGTGCACACATTGCAGCGTTTACCTTACCTACACCACACTGTGCCACAACACATTCTTTACCATTTATTTTACCATTGTAGAAGATAATCTTACTTATAGTATTAACCTCTATATCTGTCATAAGTGACTTTATACCGTCAATTTCAATGTCTAATGCACCTATTATACCAAGCATAAATTTATTCTCCTTTTTATTTATCTAGTTTATCCTAAATTACCTGTTTCGTACATAATTACAGAAAGTGCTGTAAGTGGAGCTGTTTCGGCTCTTAATACTCTTTTGCCAAGAGTTGCAGCGTTGCCACCCTTTTCTATTACACTTTGCACCTCTTGCTCTTCAAAGCCACCCTCTGAGCCTATAAACATATTAACACAGCTGTTTTGCTTTATTATATCGGCAACCTTTTCGCCACCACACTCGTAAAAAATTATATTACAGACGTTTTCGTCAAGCTCTTTTACAGCCTGCTTAAAGCTTACAGCCTCTTTAACAGCTGGTATTATACCTCTGCGTGACTGCTGTGCTGCCTGTAGTGCTATTTTTTGCCAGCGTGCAATTTTTTTATTAAGTGATTTTTCGTCTGGTCGTGATATACACCTTGCCGAAATCACTGGCACAATCTCGCTTACGCCAAGCTCTACAGCCTTTTGTACTATGGTGTCCATTTTGTCACCCTTAGGCAAAGCCTGATACAATGTAACCTTTACATCTGGCTCTTGCTCACATTTGAAGCTTTCGTTTATTTTAACAGTAACATTACCCGAGGTAATACTGTCTATAATACCATTGTGCTGTATTAAATCGCTATCTACAAGCGTTATCTCTTCGCCAGCTCTCATTCTCAGCGATTTTTCAATATGCTTTGCATCTTCGCCAAAAATAGTATAATAGTCGCCTATAAAAGGCTCTGTAAAAAACCAAGCCATTAATATCACCCCGATAAAATTAGTGTGTGTTTGTAATCTGTAAAAAGTATTTTATAAAAACAAAAAGAACGGTAAGCATAAAGCAGTTACCGTTCTCAATGGCGCGGAAGAAGGGATTTGAACCCTTGCGCCGGTTACCCGACCTACTCCCTTAGCAGGGGAGCCTCTTCACCACTTGAGTACTTCCGCATATGGTGAATTATTAAAAAAATATGGCGGAGAGGAAGGGATTCGAACCCTTGGTCCCTTGCGAGTTTTCAAGACTAGCTCCTTAAACCACTCGGACACCTCTCCGTACAACAGTTGTAATTATATCAGCATATAG
>JAXJJE010000125.1:0-2131 GCA_036298405.1 Acutalibacteraceae bacterium | reverse complement strand
GCGTGTGAATCAGCTATTACAAGATATTGACAGAAACGGTTATAGTGGTATTGGCAAGCCTGAACCACTCAAAGGTGATTTGTCAGGATTTTGGAGTAGACGAATAGACGATACAAACAGATTGGTATATAGACTATCTGATGACCTTATAGAGATTTTACAATGTAAGGGTCATTATAACGATTAATAATCGAGTAGGAGGCTACCCATTATTTGAGTAGCCGACCTCTCACACCACCGTGCGTACGGTTCCGTACACGGCGGTTCAATAACTTGAGTGCAGTACCTTGTATCTTTGGAATATATCGTCATATCCCACCAATACAAGGTATTCGTTTGTTAATGACCTATGCAAGATATGGCTACTGGATATTCTCCAATAGCCTTTTCTACTATTTGCCCATTCCCAAGCCTTGTATTTATCTATGCCAAGTTTCTTTAAATTGTTAAACCTAGCACTTACCTTCTTCCATTGCTTCCAATATATCTGCCTTATTCTTCGCCTTAACCATTCGTTAAGACTTTTAATTTTGCTTTCCATATCTGCAATAGAATAATATCCAAGCCAGCCTGTTGTATATTTCTTTACTCTTTTAAGTATGAGCTCAACAGACCTTGCCTGTTTTCGGCTTGTCAGCTCCCGGATTTTATCCTTAAACCTTTTAATACTTTTACCGTGTGGGCGTATTCCTGCTTTATTTCCTGTTTTGTAAAGTGAAAAACCAAGAAATTTTAGTCTCAATGGAGTTCCTACCTTGCTTTTCTGCTGATTAACTTTTAGTTTCAGCTTTCCCTCAAGAAATTTTACACAGTTTGTCATTACTCTCTTGGCTGCTCTTCGGCTTTTGACATATATGTTACAATCGTCTGCATACCTTACAAACTTATGACCTCTGCTTTCTAGCATTTTATCAAATGCTGTAAGATATATGTTACTAAGTAACGGTGACAGATTTCCACCCTGTGGTGTTCCCTCTGTGGTCGGATTTATTAAGCCATTTATCATTACTCCACTTTTTAAATATTTGCGAATTAATGATATTACTCTTTCGTCCTTTACCTGTTCTCTTAACATATCTATTAAAATATCGTGATTTACGGTGTCAAAATACTTTGCAAGGTCTATGTCCACTACCTGTGTATAGCCCTTATCGTAATATTCCAACGCTTTATTTATTGCTTGATGTGCACTTCGGTTTGGTCTGAAGCCATAGCTATTGTCAGAGAATAGTGGTTCGTATATTGGTTGCAACACTTGAACTATTGCTTGCTGTATCATTCGGTCTATTACCGTTGGTACTCCAAGGTTTCTCTTTCCTCCGTCTGGTTTTGGAATTTCTACTCGCTTTACTGGCTTTGGCTTATACTTCCCATTCCTTATTGCTTTAAGCAATTCTTCTCGATGTTCTTTTAGATATGGCAACATTTCTTCTATTGTCATACCATCTATTCCTGCCGAGCCTCCATTCTTCTTTACTTTCAGATATGCCTTATTCAAATTATTTCTATCAAGGATAGCTTCAAGTAAATTTTCTGCACCGTCTTGTCTTTCCGTTTCAAGCCGAGCAACACTACACGCTCCCTTGTTACTCTCTGTTTCCAACATACCCTCGCAAGGGTAGCCAGCCTTTGCTGTTTTCTGTGGTCTTTGCATTGCTCCACCGTCCTTTCGTTTTCAAGACTATTATTGTTCGGTCCTTTGCGAAAAATTTTTTCACTACTATGACCTCTGCTGACTTCTTGCAGCCCAGCCGTACATCGCTGCACGGGTTTGACGGGTGTCAATCCTTCTGTCCTTCGTCACAGCTGCAAGACCTCCCCAGTTAAGAACAGCAACCTTCCTCTCATATATCTGCCGCATTTACATCACGGGGTTCGGGCAGTATGGGACTTTGTCTTGTGCGGCAGACTCGTCCGTCCCGCGTATGCCTTATATGCGATTTCTGTTCGTCAGACCGAGAGTTTGCCTTAGGCTTACTTCAGATTCCGCTTCACAACGGACACCCTTGCCCTCAGCTAACACTTCCTACTGCCAAGCGTGTAGTGGACTTTCACCACCAAGTTACTGCCCATTCTGGGCGAACCATAACAAACAGAGCAGGATCATTTGCAGCGATCCTGCTCTGTTTGC
>JAXJJE010000124.1:0-8550 GCA_036298405.1 Acutalibacteraceae bacterium | reverse complement strand
TCTCTATTAAAAAGTAGACTTCTTCACGGCATATTTTGCACCACACTTCATACTGCGTCCTCGCAAGGCGACAGCCTTGCTGTGGGGCAGTATTCGTTTGGTACAAAATCTGCTCGCAAATTCTTGTCCACTTTTTATTAGAGATTAGTATTAGAAACCAAATATAGGGTAATGCAAACTATAAAATATATAGCAGATATCGCCACAAAGCTCCAGCCAATCAAGCTTGTGCACTTTGATTCAACAAGCATACCAATGCCTATCATACATATAAGCAATATTACACAGGATAAAACAGAAACAGCAACCTTAATCGCTTTTGCCTTCTTCTTAGTCATTTTATCCTCTGGAATAAGTGAAGTAATCATATTTACGAATACTTCACCAAAAATTTCTATAAATAATTCAATAATATCATCTAGCATAGTTAGTTTACCTCTACAAAAATGTTTGTTTATTCTATTATAGTTATAAATTTTCTTAAATCAATGTAAAAAGTATAAAAATTTTTATTTGCCTGTTCTGTATTTAGCAACAAAAAATTATTAATTTACAGTTAAATCTTTAACAATTACTTTACTTTATTTGCAGGATATAGTATTATTAATTAAGGTAATTTATTACACTGTAATAACTATATGAATAAACAATTATCTGAGAAAGGACTTTTATTATGGAACCAAAATATAAAAGAATACTTTTGAAATTAAGTGGAGAAGCTTTAGCAGGTAACGAAAAGCACGGCATTGATTTTGATACAGTGCTTTCATTCTGTGAGCCAATAAAGAAGCTTGTAGATATGGGTGTAGAGGTAGCTATCGTTGTAGGTGGTGGTAACTTCTGGAGAGGTCGTTCAAGTGGCAAAATGGATAGAACAAGAGCAGACCATATGGGTATGCTTGCTACAGTTATTAACGCTTTAGGTGTTGCAGATGCACTAGAGCAGTTAGATGTAGATGTTAGAGTACAAACTGGTATTAGTATGCAGCAGGTTGCTGAGCCATATATCAGAAATAAGGCTGTAAGACATCTTGAAAAGGGCAGAGTTGTAGTATTTGGTTGTGGTACAGGTAACCCATTCTTCTCTACCGATACAGCAGCAGCACTTCGTGCAGCCGAGATTGATGCAGATGTTATTCTAAAGGCTACTATGGTAGACGGTGTATACGACAGCGACCCTAAGGTTAACGAAAATGCTGTTAAGTTTGACGAGGTTGCATACCTTGATATTCTTAACAAGGGCCTAAATGTTATGGATACAACAGCAGCTACATTGTGCTTTGATAATAACATTCCTATACTTGTATTTAGCATAGAAGAACCTGATAATATTGTTTCTGCTGTATGTGGCGAAAAGGTAGGAACAATCGTAAAATAATTGAGGGGAGATTAATATTATGAAAACAGTACTAAAAAAAGCAGAAGAGCGTATGAATAAAAGAATCAACCATCTTAACGATGAGTTTGCAGCAATCAGAGCAGGCAGAGCTAACCCAGCTGTGCTTGATAGAGTGGTTGTTGATTATTATGGTGCACCAACTCCAATTAATCAGCTTGCTGCTGTGTCTGTAACAGAGGCAAGAACACTTATGGTTCAGCCTTGGGATGCGTCAGTGCTTACTCAGATTGAGCGTGCAATCCAAATGTCAGATATCGGTATTAACCCACAGAATGACGGTAAGGCTCTAAGAATGGTATTCCCACCACTAACAGAGGAAAGAAGAAAAGAAATCGTTAAAGAGATTAAAGAGCTTGCTGAAGAAACAAAGGTAGGCGTTAGAAATGTAAGAAGAGACACTGTTGATAAGTTCAAGAAGATGAAAAAAGACGGTGAAATTACAGAGGATGATCTAAAGCAGGCAGAGAAAAAGACTCAGGACCTTACAGATAAGTTTGTAAAAGAGATTGATACTTTGACAGAAAAGAAGCAGAAAGAGATTATGTCAATCTGATTATATCAAACAAATTTTACGTTAAATGATGGGGTGGTTAAATATGATTTCATTTTTTAAAAATAAAAAAGACACAGAAGATAAATCTATAACTATTAGTGATATTCAACTGCCCGAGCATATTGGTATTATAATGGACGGAAACGGCAGATGGGCAAAGCAGAGAAATCTTCCACGCAGTGCTGGTCATACTGCCGGAGCTAAAAATTTTAGAACAATAACAAAATATTGTAGTAAGATTGGCATAAAATATCTTACAGTATATGCTTTTTCAACCGAGAACTGGAAGCGACCTGCCGAAGAGGTAAACGCTCTTATGAAGCTATTTAAATCATACCTTGAGGAAGCTATCAGTGACTTTAAGGATGAAGATATAGTGGTGAAATTCATAGGAGATAAAACTGCCTTTTCTCCTGAGCTACAAAAGCTTATAGATGAAAACGAAAGAATGTCTGCACACCGTACAGGTATGGTACTTAATATTGCTATGAATTACGGTAGCCGTGATGAGATTTTACAGGCTGTTAAAAATATTGCTTCACAGGTTAAAGAAGGTAGCCTTGATATAGATGACATAACAACAGATGTTATCAGTAACAATCTTTACACAGCAGGTCAGCCTGACCCTGACCTTGTAATAAGACCAAGTGGTGAATATAGAATTTCCAACTTCTTGCTTTGGCAGTCAGCATATACAGAATATGTTATTATGGATGTACTATGGCCTGATTTTTCAGAGCAAATGTTAGACGAAGCACTTATCGAGTACGCAAAAAGAAATCGTCGTTTCGGTGGTGTTTAATACGGGTGAAAGGTTGGGTATTATTTAATGAAAACCAGAATAATTTCTGCTGTAGTGGGTATTCCACCAATAGTTTTAGCACTTATTTTTCACAGCTACTTTCCATTGTGCTTGAATATAATATGTGCAGTAGCTTCATTAATTTGCTCAGTAGAGCTGCTTAATGCTAAAAAATTAACTAAGGATTACGCAATTTCAATACCTTGTATGCTGTTTTCAGCACTATTACCAATGCTTTCGGTTACAAACTTGTGGCAATGGTTAGTGTATATATTTGCTTTTTACCTATTTACAATCCTAATAGTTAAAAATCAAAAATATTCGTTTAACGATATTGCTTATTTAATTACAGCTGTAGGATTGTCTACCACAGGCTTTACTACCTTAGTAGCCTCAACACAGATAGAAGCAACCAATTCATGCTTTCTGGCTGTACTTTGCATTGCTACAGCTTGGATTGCAGACGGTGGTGCATACTTTGTTGGCAGTGCTTGTGGTAAGCATAAGCTTTGCCCGAATGTAAGCCCTAAAAAGACAGTAGAGGGTGCAATCGGTGGAGTAATCATTGGTGTTATAGGTGCAATGGTTGTTGCATGTGTTTATCATTTTATATTGCTTAAGGATAAAGCGACAGTTGACTTTGTGGGGGTTTTCGTAATTTCAATTTTTGTTACATTCGCATCTATTATCGGTGACCTTACATTCTCACTTATTAAGCGTAGCTGTAATGTAAAGGACTATGGTAACCTAATTCCTGGCCATGGTGGCATATTAGACAGATGTGACAGTATTATTATGACAGCACCACTATTGTTTATATTTGTACAGCATTGGCAGCTTACAACAGTTGTATAATAATTAAATTCAAAGGGGCTCGTATGAGTCCCCTTGTTGCATTTTAAATGGTGCAATTTTTTATAAAATTTTAAATTTGGAGTCTATGAAGTATGTACGAATACAAGATTGAAAGCTATAAGGTTAAAGAAGCTGAGAACGAAATGAATAGATTAGCAAACGAAGGCTGGAGAGTAATTTCTGTATCACCTAATATAGCACAGGGATATGGGCTTGTAGTTACCTATGAACGCCAGAAAGGCTAATATGAATTTTATTATATCAGAAAAATAAATATCGAAAATATATAATCAATCAGTTTAAAGAAGGTATCAAAAATGACTGAAAATTTATCAATATTAGGCTCAACAGGCTCAATAGGAACACAAACGTTAGATGTTGCCAGAAGTCTGAATATAAAGGTATCTGCAATAACAGCCTCAACCAATGTAAAGGCTGTAGAGGAGCAGGTAAGAGAATTTAAACCAAAGCTTGCAGTAATGTTTGACGAAAAGGCTGCAAAGGACTTAAAAGAAAGAATATCAGACACTGATACAGTAGTAGAATATGGTATGCAAGGTTTGATAAACGCAACAACTATATCGGAAGCCGATACAGTTTTAACCTCTGTTGTAGGTATGGTAGGCTTAAAGCCAACACTTGCTGCAATTAATTCTAAGAAAAACATTGCTCTTGCAAATAAAGAAACTCTTGTTACAGGTGGTAAGCTTGTAATGCAGGCAGTAAAAGAAAACAATGTTAATATGTACCCAGTAGACAGCGAACACTCTGCAATTTTCCAATGCCTACAGGGTATGAATGATAAAAAAGAACTACAAAAAATTATCCTGACTGCATCAGGTGGTCCGTTTTTTGGCAAGACTAAAAAAGAACTTGAAAATGTAACACTGGAGCAAGCCTTAAATCATCCTAATTGGAGTATGGGTAAAAAAATAACTATTGACTCTGCTACAATGATGAATAAGGGCTTAGAGGTTATAGAAGCAAAGTGGCTTTTTGATATAGATGTTGAAAACATTGATGTTGTAGTACATCGTGAAAGTATTATACATTCTATGGTAGAGTTTACTGATAATTCTGTAATTGCACAAATGGGTGTACCAGATATGCGTATTCCTATACAGTACGCTATAACCTACCCACAAAGAGTACCATCGTCTGTAAAGCCATTAAGCCTAACAGATATAGGCACACTAACCTTTGCAAAGCCAGACTACGATACTTTTACTTGCCTTAGTCAATGTATCAGAGCAATAAAGCTTGGTCAGCTTGCACCGGTAGCAGCAAATGGTGCAAACGAAATGGCTGTAGAGCTGTTTTTGAATAATAAAATTAAATTCCTACAGATAGGTGAGCTTGTACAGCAGGCTGTTGATACTGTTAGCAAGAAAGAGCTTATATCGGTAGACGATATAATAGAAGCCGATAAAACAGCAAGAGAGTTTGTATTAAGCAAAATTTAAGAAAGGGTTGATTACTATACAAGTAGCATTATTAATTATTATAGGAATACTTCTTTTTGAGTTTATTATTTTATCACACGAATTCGGACATTTTATCTGTGCAAAAAAATCAAATGTACTGGTACACGAATTTGCACTTGGAATGGGACCTAGAATTTGTGGCTTTAAAAAGGGTGAAACAGAGTATTCTTTACGTTTGTTACCAATCGGTGGTTTTTGTAAGCTAGAGGGTGAAGATGGAGAAAGCGACCACCCTCGTGCATTCGGCAAAGCAAAGGTATGGCAAAGAATGATAATAATTGTTGCAGGTGCCACACTTAATGTATTACTGGGTTTAGTGCTTATGTGTATATTAGTTGTTCAGGAGCCTTACTACGCTTCAACAACAATCGAAGCTTTCCACGATGAATCACGTTCAGCTACACAGGGCTTGCAGGTTGGTGATAGATTAGTATCTCTTGATGGATATAAAATAAGCACCTCACGAGATTTTTCTTTTGCATTAGGAACTATGAAAACCTACTCACCTAATATTAAGGTAGAGAGAAATGGAGAAATTGTAGACCTTGGCAATGTTACTTTTGACACAACCACAGATGACTATGGAACCTACATCAAGCTTGATTTTTACGTTGAGCCAATCGAAAGAAGCTTTACAACTGTAATTTCTCAAACCTTTAAGCAAACCTATTCTGTAATCAGAATGATATGGGCAAGCTTGATTGGTTTGGTTTCTGGTCAATTCGGAATGAATGATGTATCAGGCCCTATTGGTGCAGCGTCTGCTATTTCAGAAGCAACCTCTATGGGATTAAAGGTTAGCTTTATTGCTGGTCTTAATAATCTGTTGTTTATGCTTATGGTTATTTCTGTAAACCTTGGTATATTCAATATGCTACCAATACCAGCACTTGACGGTGGCAGATTTTTCTTTCTGCTGGTAGAGGCAATCAGAAGAAAGCCAATTCCACCTAAGTACGAGGGCTTGGTTCATACAATTGGTTTTGTTATTTTGATTTTATTTATGATAGTAGTATCATTAAATGATGTTATAAGACTATTTAACGGAACAGGCATAGGAGGATAGCTTTTGAGATTTATAGTATAAGACTATAATTTATAAAGCTATTTTCAAAAGCAATACAGGAGTATAAATTATGAAAGTTACAAAGCAAGTAAAGGTAGGAAATATATTAATTGGTGGTGGAGCACCAGTTGCAATACAGTCTATGCTTAATGTGCCTGCAAACGATATAGAAAACAGCGTAAAGCAGGCAAAGGCTTTAGAGCAAGCAGGCTGTGAGATAGTAAGAATTGCTGTGCCAGATATGAACGCAGTAAGGCTTGTTTCTGCACTTAAAGAAAATGTAAATATGCCAGTGGTTGCAGATATTCATTTTGATTACAAGCTTGCACTCGAAAGTGTGGCAGCAGGTGTTGATAAAATAAGAATCAACCCTGGCAATATAGGAGAAATAAGCAGGGTAAAGGCTGTAGTAGATGCGTGTAAGCCAAAGGAAATTCCTATAAGAATAGGTGTTAACTCTGGCTCAGTAGAAAAAGAAATACTTGCAAAATACGGTTCACCTACACCACAGGCTTTGTGTGAAAGTGCTCTTTACCACGCTTCATTGCTCGAAAAATTCGATTACACAAATATTGTGTTATCTATGAAATCATCAAATGTAAAAACAATGGTAGAGGCTTATCAGCTTGCATCAGAAAAGTGCAACTACCCAATGCATTTAGGTGTTACCGAAGCTGGTACAGAAAGACTGGGCATAATAAAATCATCAGCAGGCTTAGGAGCATTATTGCTTCAGGGTATAGGTGATACAATAAGAGTATCGCTTACAGCAGATCCAGTTAAAGAAATATATGCTGCAAAGGATATACTTAGAGCATTAGATATTCGCAATGACGGTGTACAGTTTGTATCCTGCCCAACCTGTGGCAGAACAAAAATAGATTTAATCTCTATTGCTACAGAGGTAGAAAACAGACTTCGTGATTGCAAAAAGAACATAAAGGTAGCCGTTATGGGCTGTGCAGTAAACGGACCAGGAGAAGCCAAAGAGGCAGACATTGGTATTGCAGGTGGTGACGGTGTAGGGCTTATCTTTAAAAAGGGTGAAATTATTAAAAAGGTACCCGAAAGTGAGCTTATCGAAGAATTAATTAAGGAAGTTGAGCTGTTATAATGGCTTCATTTAAAGATTTATTTGCTGATTTTCTCGATTTTGAATCTTTGCCTTTACCACTAAAAGAGGCAGAGCTTATTAAGATACGCTATGAGAAGCAAATTGGCAGAATTGTTATATACTTAAAATTAAATAACCTTGTAGATAGGCAAGCTATATTTAGTGTAGAAGACTTAATTAAGTCTTCTACACTTTCGCCGTATTCTGTGGCAATAAAGCCAAGCTTTAAAAGTGAGCATTTTACAGTCGATTATTACCCACAGCTTGTTATGCAGCTAAAAAAAGATACACCATCTTTCAATGGTGCACTTAACGATTCTAAGGTAACACTCAACGGTGATATCCTGACTGTTACACTAAGTCACGGTGGTAAAAATATTCTACAGGCGAAGGGCTTTGATAAGGCACTTGCTAAGCTTATCAACGAGGAATTTAATCTTGAATTTAAAATTGAATATGATGGTGTATTAGAGGTAGACGAGAATGTACCACTTAATATTTCAAGGCACGAAACCTCAATCGAAAAGGAAATTCGAGAAACCGTAGTTACACAAATGGAGGACTACGACAGTGCAATGGAAACTGCCGTTAAGAAGGTAGAAAGGCAAAAGGTAGAAAAGGTAGACAAAACTGTTGAAATTCGCAGTGGAGCTTCTCTATTCCCACAGCTTGTCACAGGTAGCTACACCTCAATTTATGGCACAGTAACAAAAGAAAAGCCTACTCCAATTAAAGACCTTACAGAGGATTTGGGTATGACTCAAATCTGGGGAAAAATCTTTAATATGGAATCCAAAATAACACGAGATGGCAAATATTGCATTACCAATTACAGCATAACCGACTACACAAGCTCGATAATAGTAAAGGTGTTTGAAGCTGCTAAAAAAGCAGAGTGTCTTGCCGATATCAAAAAGGGTGATATCATAGTTGTAAAGGGTAAAGTAGAGTATGATAGCTATGCAAGAGATACTATTTTTTCTGCAAAGGGAATTTCAACTGCCCAGCTTACCGATGTAGTAGACAATGCCGAGAAAAAGCGTGTTGAGCTTCATCTGCATACAAATATGTCATCAATGGACGGTATAACAGGTGCAGGTGATTTGGTAAAGCGTGCTAATAAATGGGGACATAAAGCTATAGCTATAACCGACCATGGTGTAGCACAGGCGTTTCCGGAGGCTATGAGTACAGCAGAAAAAATAAACGGAATAGCCTTTAACGAAAAGAAACAAAAGAAATTCTACGGCTTTGAGCCTTACGAAGAAGACGAAGAG
>JAXJJE010000123.1:0-3095 GCA_036298405.1 Acutalibacteraceae bacterium | reverse complement strand
GACACTAAGGTAGAAACTCTGACTAATGCTGTAGTTCAGGGAGATACTGAAGATGTTGATATATCCGAAAAAAAAAAAATCCAAAAACAATAATAATTTGATAGAATTTCCAATTATAGAAAATAATAATGAATCATCTGAATTTCTTATTAAAGATAAGAGCGATTCAATGAATTATCTTCTTATTGAAGATAATAACAAATCATCTGAATTTCTTACTATAGAAAATAATGATTCAATGAATTATCCTATTATCGAAGATACTAATGAATCATCTGAATTTTTTATTAAAGATAAGAGTGATTCAATGAATTATCCTATTATCCAAAATAACAATAAGTCATCTGAATTTCTTACTATAGAAAATAATGATTCAATGAATTATCCTATTATTGAAGATAATAATGAGTCATCTGAATTTCTTACTATAGAAAATAATGATTCAATGAATTATCCTATTATTGAAGATAATAATGAGTCATCTGAATTTCTTATCGAAAATAATAATGAGTCATCTGAATTTCTTATCGAAGATAATAATGAGTCATCTGAATTTCTTATTAAAGATAATAGTGATTCAAAAAAATATACTATTATTGAAGAGTAATAAAATTTTGCATTACTTAATATAATTTGTAAATAATAAAATATAAATACTTTACATACAGAGCTTTGCCAATATAAAGGCAAAGCTCTGTTATCTTAGTATAAAAGTTAATCAGAAGGGATTTATCTTATGTTTTTAGATTATTTTTTTACAGTAAGTGAACAGGTAGCTATATTATTTATATTAATAACAGTAGGCTTTATTTGTGGTAAAATTGGATTTATGAATAAAACCTCAGCTAAGCATATAACAGATTTAGTTCTATACTTTGTAACACCATGCGTAATTATCAACGCATATCAGGTTGATTTTGATTCTGAAATACTTATAAATCTAGGTATAACTGCATTATGTGCTATAGGAGCACATATAACAGCAATAATACTTGTAACACTGATATTCAGAGGTAAAGAAATAGATAAAAGAGATGTTTTAAGGTTTGGTGCAGTTTTTTCTAACTGTGGATTTATGTCTTTACCACTACAGCAGGCTATACTAGGTCAGGATGGTGTACTTTATGGTGCTGCCTTTGTAGGTGTTTTTAACATATTCCTATGGACCTATGGTGTTATCTGTATGAGTGGCAGTAAGGAAGGAATAAAAGCAAAATCACTTTTACTTAACCCAGGTATTTTAGGTGTATTTGTTGCTTTGCTACTATTTCTATTATCAATCAAGCTACCTGTAGTAGTTGCACAGCCAGTAAAATATCTTGCCGGATTAAACACACCTATTCCTATGATAATCATCGGTTATCACCTGTCAAACAGCAATCTTTTACAGGGTATTAAAGATAAAAATGCGTGGCTGTGTGCTTTAGTAAGACTTATATTAATACCTGTTATATTCATTTCTATTATGTATTTATTAGGTGTTAAGGATAATGTACTCATCACTGTTGCTATAGCAGTAAGTGCACCAATAGCAGCTACAACAACAATGTTTGCAACTAAATTTAATAAGGATACAAGTCTTTCTGTAAATCTTGTTTCACTTTCTACTATACTTTCTATTTTTACAATGTCGTGCATAGTGGCAATTACTCAAACTTTTGCCTAAAATAATAAAGTTTTCCACAATAAGCTTAATTCAGTGGAAAACTTTATTTATCAATCAAAATAAACAAACCTGAAATTCGCTATTTTTGAATTTCAGGTTTTTATTTTGATAATATTTTTATTTACTGCTCTTTTCTTTAGCATAGAGTACATATGAATATATTGTAGGGATTATTACACCTAATACTATAAAACAACCTAAAGACACAGGCAACAAATATGGTGCACAATTTTTATTAACTAAAGAAATTATACCGATAATCACCATTATAAAGCCAGCAATAACACCCATATAACCACCAAGTCTATGTGTTTTTTTCCATACATATTTGCTGTTTAATGTTGAGTTTAAACGAATACCAAAGAATCTGTTTTGCTTTATCTTACCAAACATATTGCTTAAATATATAATAAATCCACCCAATAAAATATTAAGTACAGGGCTTAGTGAAGGTGAAATATTCATATTACCCTTTATAGAAGCTACAGTTAAATACCAGAACAAAGCCAAGAAAAATACAAATATTCCTACTACTATTTTAAATTCTTTGTTTACTTCGTAGCTTTCCAGCTTTCCTTTTTCTGCAAGGGTATAACGCACTAAATTAATTACAGCCAGTAAAATTAAAATACATGGCATAAGCATATAAAACCATTTAGAAGAATACGCATCAGCCTCACCCATAATATTATAATGCGATGGTACTATATCTACAGGTAACATTGCTATATAAATGCCAGATACTATGGCATTAATTACAGATAAAATCAGTAAGCTAAACTTTTTCATATTATTTCTCTCCTCTGTTAGTCAAGTTTGATATTACATTCATAATATCCTCAAGTACACTGGTTTTTAATGAATAAATTACATTCTGCCCTTGTTTTTCAGCATCTACAAGGTCTGCCTGCTTTAATATACTCAGGTGATTACTTATAGACGGCTTTGTCATATTAAATTCCTCTGCTATCTCCCCTGCGTTCATATCTCTTGTTTTTAATAGCTCTAAAATCTTTCTTCTGGTCGGGTCTGCTAACGCTTTCCAAACATCAGCCATATTTATTCCTCCTTTTTTAAACAGTTAATTAATTAGATAATTGTCTAATTAATTAACTGTTTAAATTATAGCATCCGATTTTTACTTTGTCAATATATTTTAAAATACTTTTAACTTTTCAACAATAAATTAAATTATGTGGAAAAATCAAAAATATTTATCATTCTGATACTAGCCTGATTAAACGATTAAATAGATTTTCAAATATAAGAACGAAGTGCTGAGTAAATTATGCCGACAAGATGTCTAGTATTTAGTTAGGTATTATTATAATAATACAAACACAAAAAAGCCGTTCCACAAATTGTGGAACGGCTTTTAAATAAATATTAATTATTCTTTGTTTCTACCTTACCATATAATGAGAAGTTC
>JAXJJE010000122.1:0-2970 GCA_036298405.1 Acutalibacteraceae bacterium | reverse complement strand
CAGTATGAAGTGTGGTGCAAAATATGCCGTGAAGAAGTCTACTTTTTAATAGAGATTAGTATAAAATCCGAGATGTACTTTCTCAAGAAAATCACGTCTAAAGAAGAACTAACAGAAGCTATTGAAAGCTACATAAATTTTTACTACACAGAGCGATTTCAGCTTAAGCTGAAAGGTATGGCACCAATGTAATTTCACTACGCTAATGCTGAGTAAAAAAATTCCACCCAACCAATTGGTAGGGTGGAATCATTCAACTAAACCTTTTTGTTATTTCGTCTGTCTGCTTGACTGGGTGCACTCCAGATTTCTCTACGACTGCTGTTATATTATGCTTCAAATAATAATTTTTGCTTAAATTTAGGTAAAGTAGCTTTACAAGCAGGCTTTTTATATTCTCTTAGCTTACCTGTGTAAATTTTTTCGCTATCAGATATTTTAAAAAAGTCAATCGGCTTTACTATACTTGGTAAATATTCCTGTGGCACTACATCGAAATGAATAAGAAAATCCCTTACAAACTCTGAGCAATAATAGGCTTTTTCTTTACGTACAACTATTCCAAACAATGCTAAAAATAATGCAGAATAGTTATAGTGATATTGCTTTTTATTTTCATACATCTCTGTTAAATAGCATTGCATTTCTTCGTACTTTTGGTTTGATACAGAAACTCTCAAAACAGTTGCTTCTGTTTCTGAAAATCTCTTAAATGTTCCTGTAGCTGTTGACTCTTTCACAAATCCACCCAAAAATGGGTTATATGGGAATAATCTGCCAAAGGAATACATAGTAGATAAATCATCCTCAAGACTAATTGAAGAATGGTTATACTGTGCATTTGTAAGTGCCTTTAAAATTCTTGACAATATCGTGCCTGTTTGAGTAAGCACAATATATATCTCTTTTTCTTCCGTTGTTTTCATAGCTTCCTGCAATTCATCCCCTTTCGTAAATATTGTTTTCGTCACATGAATCAATATTCAATAAAAAGACTAAGGTTTCCTAAGACAATATTTTACTATTTACGTGAAAGCAGAATTATAGCTACAAGTGCTGCAGCTAAAATTATACCTAGTGTAACAAATATAATAGTACGGCTATCGCCTGTAGAAATTGCTGCCGTATCGTAAGCAAAAACGCTGATTGTAGAATTTAAAATAAATAATACTGCTGTAGTTAATGCAGTTAATATAGAAAGCTTCTTTTTCATTATACATCCTCCTTATTACACTTTTAATAATTATAACAAAAATAACAATAAAAGTAAATAGGTTTATAATATCCTATCTATTAATTAAAAATATCTGTTAAAACCTTTAGAGGTGGGGTATATTTTTTTATTTTAACATTAATATGCACCTTACCGTCAAGCTTTAGTACGCCTTGACCAGCAAGCTTATCTAGAAGCTCGGCAACCTTTGGTGTGCGAACATCTGTAAGATATAAAAGTATATTACTGTCAAGCTGTTTGATTTCGTAAATACCATACGAAGCTGCAGTGTTTCTTATAAGTGCAACCTGAATTAGTCCCATTACAGATGACGGCACATCACCATATCTGTCTATTAGCTCGTCAATTACATCATCTGCATCCTCTTTGCTTCTTATATCTGCAATTCTTCTATACATAGCAATTCTAAGCTTTAACGCAGGAATGTAATCATCTGGTATATGTGCAGGAATTGGTACATCAATAGAGCACTCTATATCCTCGGCTACTGCCTCTTCTCCTCTTTCTTCACGAATAGCTTCGTTTAGGAGCTTTAGGTACATATCGTATCCAACAACCTCCATATGACCATGCTGCTGTGCACCTAATACATTACCTGCACCTCTTATCTCTAAATCTCGCATTGCAATTTTAAAGCCACTACCAAATTCTGTAAATTCTTCAATTGCTGCAAGTCTTTTAGCAGATACCTCTGTAAGCACCTTCATTGGTCTGTAGGTTAGGTATGCGTATGCTCTTCTTGATGAACGACCTACTCTTCCCCTTAGCTGGTGAAGCTGAGAAAGTCCCATACAGTCGGCATTGTCTATAATTAATGTGTTGGCATTTGGTATGTCTACACCGGTTTCGATTATAGTTGTACAAACAAGCACATTTATTTCTTGCTCAAGCATTTTACGCCACACATCAGACAGCTGTTGTTCACTCATTTTACCATGACCAACACCAACATTTGCCTCTGGTATTGACTGCGAAATATTAAACGCACAGGTTTCTATACTTTCTACACTATTATGAAGATAAAATACCTGACCACCACGTCTTAGCTCTCGTCTTATAGCCTCAAATATAACCTCCTGGTCATATTCCATTACATAGGTTTGTACTGGCTGACGGTCTTGAGGAGCTTCTTCAAGCACAGACATATCTCTTATACCACTCATAGCCATATTTAAGGTTCTTGGTATTGGAGTAGCTGAAAGTGTAAGAACATCTATGTTCTGGCAAACCTCTTTAAAGCGTTCCTTTTGGGCAACACCAAAGCGTTGCTCCTCGTCAATAATTACCAAGCCTAAATCCTTAAACTGAATATCCTTAGAGATAAGGCGATGAGTACCCACAACCATATCAATCTCGCCACGCTTCAGGGCTTTTAGAATCTCAGCCTGCTGTGCAGGTGTTCTGAAGCGAGAAAGCAATTCTATCTTTACCGGGAAGCCCTCAAAGCGTCTTAACGCTGTTTGAAAATGCTGCCACGCAAGGATAGTTGTTGGACATAATAAAGCACATTGCTTTGAATCAGCCACGCATTTAAAGGCAGCACGCAAAGCAACCTCGGTTTTACCAAAGCCTACATCACCACATAGAAGTCTATCCATAGGTGAAGAACGCTCCATATCGTTTGTAATTTCATCAATACATCTTAGCTGGTCGCCAGTTTCTTCATATTCAAAATGGCTTGCAAAGTCGTGGTGCCATTCGCTGTCTGGTCTAAAGGCATAGCCCTTTGCCTTCAT
>JAXJJE010000121.1:0-6704 GCA_036298405.1 Acutalibacteraceae bacterium | reverse complement strand
GTATAACGATAACATCGCCAGCCGCAGGAACGCCACGAACTACATTCGCTTTTGGAGAAGCACCGATTACAGCACCGATTTCCATTCTCTTTGCAACATAGCCTGGGTCGTAAAGCTCTACAACCTGACCAGTAGCAAGACCAATCTGGTTACCGTATGAGCTATAGCCAGCTGCAGCACCTGTTGTAATCTTACGGCTTGGTAGCTTACCCTGCATTGTATCCTTGAATGCAACTGTTGGGTCACCACTACCAGTAACTCTCATTGCCTGATACACATAAGAACGACCTGACAGTGGGTCACGGATAGCACCACCAAGACAAGTAGCAGCACCACCAAATGGCTCGATTTCTGTTGGGTGGTTATGTGTTTCGTTCTTAAACTGAACCAGCCACTGCTCTGTAACGCCATCAATAGTTACAGGTACCTCAATTGAGCAAGCGTTGATTTCATCACTTACATCAAGGTCTGGAATCATACCTCTTTTTCTTAGTAGCTTCATACCAGCAAGAGCCATATCCATTAGTGATACATCTCTGTCGCTGTCTTTGCCATAAACCTCTTCTCTTGCGTCATAATACTCTTGTAAAGCTGACTCAATAACAGAGGTTAATGCACTTTTCTCTATTTCAATCTTTTCCAGTCTTGTTAGGAATGTTGTGTGTCTACAGTGGTCTGACCAATATGTGTCAATTACTCTTAGCTCAGTTACTGTTGGGTTACGCTTTTCTTCATCTCTAAAGTAATCACGGCAAAACTTTAGGTCACTTAATGTCATAGCAAAGCCCATTGAGCCATAGTATTCAGCCATTTCGTCATCGCTAAATGTGATAAAGCCCTCTACATCTGCTACCTTATCTGGAGCAACTACAGGAATATCAAGTGTTTCTGGCTTTTCCATAGAAGCAAGGCGTGACTCTACAGGGTTAATCATATAATTCTGAATTTTAACTAATTCTTCATCTGTAATATTACCCTTTACAGCAACAACCTTAGCACTCAAAACTGTAGGACGCTCACCCTGTGTAAGCAGCTGAGCACACTGTGCAGCACTGTCTGCACGCTGGTCGTACTGGCCTGGAAGATATTCCATAGCAAAAACCTTCCAGCCATCCTCTACAGGAAGTGTTTCGTCATAAACATTGTCTTGATTAGGCTCTGAAAAAACTATAGTCTTAGCCTTTTCAAGCTCTTCACTTGATAAACCAGAAACATCATAACGGTTTACAAGTCTTAGTGCTTCAAGTGACGCTAAACCAAGATTGTTCTTTAAATCCCATAGTGTCTGAGAAGCTTCAACATCAAAGCCACTTTTCTTTTCCACAAATATTCTTACTACCTGTGACATTAAAAAATCATTCCTTTCAATAAAGAAAATTATTTCAATTCGTTGTTATTTACATAGCCTTTACCACATAAATACTTAGCTTAATTTTAGCATAAAATGTCGATTTTTACAATGGTTTTTAGAACTATAAAAGGCATAATATAGCAACAATTAATATTTCTTTATATTCTTTTTACAAAAATTTATTTTTGTATTGACTTTTATTTGTTTTTGGTGGTATAATAATTAAGCTGTAGAAATGCAGTACAAATTAATAGTTGGTATTGATGACGCTGAGGGTCCACCTGTTCCCATCCCGAACACAGAAGTTAAGCTCAGTAGTGCCGAAAATACTTGGCTGGCAACGGCCTGGAAAAATAGGAAGATGCCAACACAGCTAAAGCGATTGTCTGTTTGACAATCGCTTTTTTTGTTTTTTATACTAAACACTATTTCTATAATCATACACAGCAAAACAGCAGACAAGCTTAGGCTATAGCCCACTCGTCTGCTGTTTTTGTTAATAAATTTTAAAATCAAGCGTAATTTTATCTGTAGTTGGTTTAAACTGTGTAAGCTTAACCCCAGCTGAGGTTAACATTTTTTTAGAAGCCAATGTGCTTTCTAATGTTGCATATTTATCTGACAAATAGATAACCTCTTTAATCCCCGACTGAATTATAGCCTTTGCACATTCATTACAAGGGAATAACGCAACATAAATTTTTGTGCCTAGTAGTGATTTACCATGTGCATTAAGTATTGCGTTAAGCTCAGCATGAACCACAAATGGATATTTTGTGTCGTTACTGCAACAGCCCTCTCTTGCCCAAGGGAAATCATCATCTGAACAGCCTACAGGAAATCCATTGTATCCTGTTGAAATAATAACATTTTTACCGTAACAGCTATTATCTCCACTTACAATACAAGCACCAACCTGAGTATTAGGGTCTTTACTTCTTTGTGCAGCCAGCAACGCAACTCCCATAAAGTAATCGTCCCAGCTTATGTAATTTTCTCGCTTCATAACAAACCTCCTAATAAAGCTTATGCAAACTACAATAATTTTATAAACATCTTAATTACTTCAATTAATTTCACTAAATCAAATATTACTATACAATCAGCCGATAAACATCAACAAAAAAAACAAACATACACCAACAATAAAAATTATTATATAAAACATATCATCTGCAAATCAACTGTCAAAAACAGACCATATGCCGTATATATCCCCAAAATGTTAATAGCAATATCTATGATTATTCCATTGTCTATTTTTTATTCCTAAACATTTACATCACTGACGATAGCCAAATAGGTAAAAGCGTAGATACGAGCCTTGATAATATTAATATTATAGATACTATAATACAAATTACTCCAACTACCATAGCTATTACATAAAACACCTTTCCTGCTTCAGGTTCATAAATATCAAGAGGATTTCGTGGATTAATATGTAAAGTTATTGTTGAACCTATCTGCAAATTAGGGCTTGGTGTGCTTATACTTGATACAGCCGTATAATATTGACCATTATAGTAATATCCATACACTGGTGCAAAGTTACCCACATAACACTCATCTATATCTTGATATCTATAATGATCAGTATTATAAACTCCTACTATTTCTGCAGTCGTTTTATAACTACATGTCTTTAGTTTTTTACCTTTCAGTCTCTTGCTATATATAATAAGCAATATACCCCCAAGCATAGAAAAAGCGAAAAACATAATAATACTATTTCTACCATTCTATACACACCTCTATTTTTATAATTTTATATTGCAGTTAATTTCTCCACTATTTGCAATATAAACACCAATTGAGCATTAATACTATTTCTTGTCATAGAAAAAATATCACAACCATATATCAGTTGACTTATCTTATCTAATTTTCTATCTTCATATCCAAACTTCTAACAAAATTTTATATAAAATTTAGTTCCTCTATCAATAGTGTAAAATCGTTAAATATAACTCCTGAAAGTGCCAATATTATTATACTTACTACTAAAACACAAAAAATGGTTATTCCATTTATACCTGCTACCTCATATATTTCTACTGGATTGTGAGGATTAACATATAGCGTTTTGTATGTAGAACCAACTTTCATATTGCACCAACTAGCCCCTATCGAAGATTCCTTTCTATAGGTTATTCCATTCACTATATATTCAAAAACAGGTGAATACATTCGTTGTCCTTTTGAACCTATAGATGTTTTTATCTCTATAACTTTTGCATCAACTTTTTGAGTACAAATTTTCTTCTTTCTCACTCTACGTTTATATAAATAATAACACATCGAAATTATTGACGCTAATATCAACACCTCAAACAACAGCTTAACCATCAGCCCAGCAAAATAATTGGATTGAATTCCCTCAAAAAAAAGCGTAACTATATTTGTTAATATTGGTATTGCAGAAAATAAAATAAGAATTATTCCAAATACTATACCTATTTTCGAAACTATATTACCCACTCCAGGCTCATATATATCATTTGGATTTTGAGGATTAATATAGTTGTATTTGAACCTATAGTAAACTTAGGTTCAGAGCTACCAAACTTTGACACAGTTGTATAATACTGACCACCATAATAATATTCATACACTGGTGCATAGGAAACTGAGCCATCCACAATAATATCTTGATATTGGTTAGACATAGGATCATAAGCTCTTACTATTTTCGCAGTTGTTTTATAACTATATTTTTCTAGCTTCCTACTCTCTCTGCTTTTGCACCATCTAATAATGAATATACCTCCAACCATTAGCATAACAGAAAAGCTCGACGAGATTACCAACGTTAATATTCTTAACATTTTATACGCACCTCAATTATTTATAATTTTATAATTCTTAGCTGACTCCACCACCAGCCACAATCAAAAATGTAGCAAATAACGACATACCTGAGAAAACAAGCCCAAACAATTTTACAAACAGACTATTTGTGTCACTTCGTCCTGGCTCGTAAATTTCTTTTGGGTTATTAGGATTAATCAAAATTTTTCTGCTTGTACCTTCGCTTGGATAATCTGACTGTGAATATACTGTAGATTCTGTAATATATTTTCTCCCTTTATAGCTATAGCCATATATAGGTGCATACAAATCAATCAAACCTGAATGTTGGGTAGATGTTATTTTATGATTAAGGCCAATAACATATCCTATTACAAATTCTGTGTGGTGCTTTTTATTCATATATTCAAAATACGGTCCACTGCAAATCAGCGATATTCCTGCTATGTTAAACACCGATACTATAAGTACAGGTGCTATCTTTTCAAACTGTAGTCTCATTCCATCCGTACCAAACATATTAATACCTGCGATAGCAACAAGAACTAATCCTACCAAAAACATACCCCCACCCCATGCTGGACTATGGCTAGTGCCCTCACCAATTCCAAAAAATAACACAACACCAATAACAAGTGGAATTTGACCAAATGCCATTAATGTTATAAATGGATTTATGTGTGCTCCTAAAGCACCTACAATCATACTTATAATAAACCATAAAATAAACACACAGCCAAATATTGAAAATTTAGGTGTTACTGCTGTTTTTCTGTTGTGGTATGTAGTATTTGTTTCTACAACAGGATTGATATATCTATCATAATTGCTTTCTATTTCCTGCATATTATCATTATAATACTTATCTGGATTTTCGTACAGATTTTTAAAATCGTTCACTGCATCACTTATATCCACATTTTGATTTTGTACATCATCTTGATTGAATGACTGTGGTGCAACATAAATATGACTTGGATTAGAAGGATCAATTTTTATCACTGCCGTTTGCCCTTCTACATAACGATTTTTAGAAAAATCCATTGGTCGATTATATACCGTTTCATACCTTTTGCCATTAAAGCTGTATGCCAATACAGGTACATTAAGCTTACCAAGAGTTACATAGCTACGCTTAATTCGTGAGACTGTTGCATTAACTGTTTCAGAACAACGTCTGAAAGTGCTATCTTCATATTGTTGCTTAGAGAAACCTAAAGAAAGCATACTCAAAAACAACACCATTAACAAATTAATTACTATGCTTTCAAATGAAAGATCTGTTACCTTAAATACATTTAATGCTGATTCTTGCAGTTGCAGAAGACTAGCCGGTGCTGCTGAAAAGCTTATAAATATACCTATTATAGAAAATGGTTTAGTAAGCACAATCTTACAATATCTAAAAAGATTAAAGCTGATTACAAATACAGCCTGCCAAATTAACGCACCTATAAAATTATCACCTTTATCAGCAACTATTACATAACCTAGCAATACAATAGTTGCAATTGCCCAAATTATTAGCAACAGCTTATTTAATTTACTGGGTTTGCTCATTTTTCTGCCATCATAATAAATTATATCCTCTGTAATATTAACCCCTGTATTCTCCCTAAAAATATTACTCATATACAAACTCCTTGCAAAATACATCTATATAATAATGATATCACAGCGATTTTATATCGTCAATAAAGGTAAATATAGAAATAATTACACCTATTTTGTATTTAATCATAAAATTACACTTCATATTTTGTATCAAAGCAATCAAAATTTATCCACACTATTTCAGTTATAAACAACAGATAAGATTTTTAAACCGTTTTTCATCTGATAAATAGAATACCACAGCAAGGCTGATAGCTATAATACCTATTTCTACCATTCAAACAGGTATTAGTATAAAATCTATTCCAAATTCCAATCAACCTGTAATTAGTATCCAGCATAAAAAAATCAGCCACTCTTCCGAGTGGCTGACCAAAAGAATATTATTAACAATTAATACTTATAGTAAATAATACTATTCGTAGATAATTATTTAGAAGCAATCTTTTTTCTTGCTGTTACAACTACGCCCGCAGCAAGCATTAGAACGCCTAGTAGCATTGTAACTGATGAAGCTTCACCTGTTGCAACCTTACCTGGTGTTGTCTGGCTTGAATTTGATGTAGCACTGCTTGTAGGTGCCTGTGTTGGGGTTGTAGCTGATGTAGCATTTGTTGGGTTTGTAGCACTTGTTGGCTTCTGTGTAGGAGCCTGAGTAGGAGCCTGTGTTGGCTTCTCTGTTGGAGCTACTGTTGGAGCTACTGTTGGAGCCTCTGTTGGTTCCTCTGTTGGAGCAACTGTTGGAGCCTCTGTTGGTTCCTCTGTTGGAGTCACTGTTGGAGCCTCTGTTGGTTCCTCTGTTGGAAGCTCTGGATAAGCAATATTCCATGTTACAAGACCAGCAACTGAATCAAATGTTACTGTTACTGTTGCATTGTCATATAGAATTGTATCTACACAGTTAAGTGAACCAGGAGCGTTACCCTCT
>JAXJJE010000120.1:0-3952 GCA_036298405.1 Acutalibacteraceae bacterium | reverse complement strand
TGTTAAGGCTGATACTAAGACTAAAGCTAAAGAAAAGCCACAGTCAAAATCAAAAGTCTCTGATAACGAAATAAAATCAAAATCAGATAAATCAGCTAATAACGAAATAAGGTCAAGTACAGAAAAATCTGTTGATAAAAAAGAAGACAAAAAAGATGAAAAGTTTGTGGTTGACATTAATCCGGATGATTTGTACACTGCAAATGCTAAGGCTAAATTAAAGACTGAAGCTATAGCAAAAACAGATGATACATCAGACGAGGAATTTTTTGATATAAACCAGATAGGACAATCAGGCAACGATTCTTCAACAGAGAGTATCGAAAAAGAAATAGATAATATTTTAAAGGTTCTTAATAAAAAGTAAAATAATCTGCATATAAATAAAAAGGAGAGAATAATTATGGCTAATATAATTGATGGTAAGGTTGTATCTGCAAGCGTAAAGCAACAGGTTGCAGATGAATGCACAAAAATTTTTGCTGAAAAGGGCATTAAGCCAGGCTTAGCAGTAATAATTGTTGGTGATGACCCTGCTTCAAGAGTATATGTAAACAACAAGAAAAAGGCTTGTGAGCTTGTAGGCTTTATCTCAAGAGAATATGCTCTACCAGCCCAGACCACACAAGAGGAGCTTATGGCACTTGTAAATCAGCTAAATGAGGATAAAGAGATTAATGGTATTCTTTGCCAGCTACCTCTACCTAAGCACCTTGACGAAAAGGCTGTTATCGAGGCTATTTCACCACAAAAGGACGTTGACGCATTCCACGCTGTTAATGTAGGTAAAATTATGATAGGCGATTTTGACTTTTTACCTTGCACACCAGCAGGTGTAATGGAGCTACTTGCTTATTATGATATTGATATTTGTGGTAAAGAGTGCGTTGTGCTTGGCAGAAGTAACATTGTAGGTAAGCCAATGAGTATGCTTTTATTACATAAAAATGGTACAGTTACAGTTTGCCACAGCCGTACAGCAAATCTTAAAGAGGTTTGCAAAAGAGCAGACATTCTTGTTGCCGCTGTTGGTATTCCAAAGTTTGTTAAGGAAGATATGGTAAAAGAGGGTGCAGTAGTAATTGATGTTGGTATAAACAGAGATGAAAATGGCAAGCTTTGTGGCGATGTTGATTTTGCAGATGTAGAAAGCGTAGCTTCTTACATCACACCAGTACCAGGTGGTGTAGGCCCAATGACAATTGCTATGCTTATGAAAAATACTCTAACAGCCTTTAAAATGCAGAATAATCTATAATAATAAAATAAACACATAATATTCTTTAATAGTAAACACCATTTAAAATGCAGAGCTTTTATTGATTTTTGTACTTACTTTTAAATATTGTATCCATACACGGCAACAGCCTGTAGCAATGCAGTAGCTATAAAGTACAGATTATCACTGAGGCTGTTATCAGTTTTAAATGGTGTTTCGTACAACTGTTTTTAATACATTATTAATTTATTTGGAGGCTAAGGTAATGACAAAACCAAAAACAGGTGTTGATGTAATGAAGGATATGAACACGAAACATAAAAAAAGCACTCTTACAGTCTTTTTGGTGATAAGATTTCTTATAGTGGTAGAAATTGTTCTTGCTGTATTTCGTAAAGATTATCATAGCGTGTTTATTTGTGCTTTGTCGCTTGTGTTGATGATTTTACCAAGTATTATCGAGCACAGACTGAATATAGACCTGCCCGATACTCTTGAAATAATAATATTCTGTTTTATATTTGCAGCCGAAATACTTGGAGAGATAAACAGCTTTTATATTCGTGTTCCACATTGGGATACAATACTGCACACTATGAATGGCTTTTTATGTGCAGCAGTAGGCTTTGCAATGGTAGACTTTTTTAACAGAACAGAGAAAATTTCCGTTAAGCTGTCACCACTATATTTGGCAATAGTTGCGTTTTGTTTTTCTATGACAATAGGTGTGTTGTGGGAATTTTTTGAATTTCTCTGCGACCAGCTATTGGGTCTTGATATGCAGAAGGATTATATTATAAATACAATAAACACGGTTTCTCTTGATACCACCAGAAGCAATGTGGTAGTTAATGTTCAGGATATAAAGGATGTAATAATAGTACATAGCGACGGCACACAGCAAAGCTTGCAAGCTGGTGGATATATTGATATTGGTATTATCGACACAATGGAGGATTTATTCGTTAACTTTATCGGTGCTGTAATCTTTTCTGCTATTGGTTACTTTTATGTTAAGCAAAGAGGAAAGCATAATTTTGCATCACATTTTATTCCTGTAGTGCTTGAGGATAACGATATTAATATAAATATAGATGTAGATATTGATATCATACATAACAACAATACATCAACTGACAGTGATGATGCTGATATAGCTAAGTCTGATACTGAAAATTGATTTTACCATTATAAAAAATACCACTCGGCTTTTTAAGTTAACTCAAAAGTCGAGTGGTGTTTTTATGCAGAAATAAATCTTAATACACTTATAATCACGCAATAGCATATTATGTTAAAAAGCCTTATCATATTTATAAAGAGGTGAAGTTTATGCAAAGGCAGTTTATTATGGTATCATCAATAACCTACGCAATGAAGGCTAAAGCAATTTTAAAGGACTATGGTATATATGTGGATATAATTAAATCGCCTAAATATTCACAAAATGCTCGTTGTAGCTATAGCTTGATTATTTACAGAAATATAGATAAAGCAATAGCCTTGTTGAATGAAAATAATATAGAAATACTAGGCATAATACAGGAGGAAGAAAAGCAATGATTTATTTAGATAATTCAGCAACTACCTTTCCTAAGCCTAAAAGTGTTTATATAGCAGTAAATAACGCTATGCAGAATATTGCTGCAAACCCTGGCAGAAGTGGACATAAGCTGTCAATTACAGCAGCCGAAAGGGTGTTTGAATGTAGGCGATTAGTAGCAGAGCTTTATAATATAGAGTCTGTAGAAAATATAGTATTTACACCAAATTGTACCTATGCACTTAATACCGTGATTAACGGATATTTAAAGGAGAATGACCATATAGTTGTGTCAGAGCTGGAGCATAATTCGGTGCTAAGACCTCTTAAACAGCTTGAAAGCAAGGGTGTAACCTATACTGCTGTAAAGGTAGCGTATGCAGATTTTGAAGAAACTATAAATAATTTCAGAAACGCAATTAATTCAAGAACAAGACTATTTGTAATTACACATGCGTCTAATGTAACAGGTGCTGTGTTGCCAATTTCAAGGCTTACAGCACTTGCACATCAATATAATATTAAGGTGTTGGTAGATACAGCACAATCCTCTGGTGTGTTGCCAATTGATGTTAATGCTATGAATATCGACTTTCTTACAGCAGCAGGTCATAAGGGGTTATTTGGTCCAATGGGTACTGGTATTTTATATATTAAAAATCCAGACGAAATTGCTCCGTTAGTTTGTGGTGGTACAGGTAGTAGCTATATTGAGATAAAACAGCCAACACAAATGCCAGATAAATTCGAGAGTGGCACCTGTAATCTGACGGGTATCTGTGGATTATCAGCAGGAATTGATTTTGTAAAAAATACAACTGTTGAAAAAATATATAACCACGAATTTAATCTGCTTCAAAGATTGTACGAGGGCTTATCAGATATAAAAGCAGTAAAGCTATATACACCATATCCACAAAAGGGATTTCAGGCACCTGTATTATCATTTAATATAAAGGATATTCATAGCGAAGAGGTAGCAGAACAGCTTAGTAAAAGCTATAACATAGCAGTAAGAGCAGGCTTGCATTGTGCACCTTTAGCACATAAAAGCCTAGGTACCGAAAATCAAGGTACGGTACGAGCATCTCTGGCTTATTTTAATAATCTTCAGCATATAAATGCTTTAGTTAAATCTATCCAAAAAATTTCTAAGTAAGATTTTAATTTATTGATATTTTTTTTATTTT
>JAXJJE010000119.1:0-6439 GCA_036298405.1 Acutalibacteraceae bacterium | reverse complement strand
TTTTTACTATTTACAACTGCAGTAGCCACAGGCCAAGGGTTTAGTCCACGTACCTGATTATGAATTTCCTGTGCAGATTTATTCCAATCTATTTTACAAAGCTCCTTTGTAAGCATTGGAGCATAGTTTGATAGGCTATCGTCCTGCTTCACAGGTGTAACTGAATTATTTTCCAGCGCTGTAAGAGTTTCTGTGATTAGCTCTGCACCCATAAGCGAAAGTCTGTCGTGTAGCTCTCCAGCTGTTTCGTTTTCACCTATTAATGTAGATGACTTCAATAGCATATCGCCTGTATCTAAGCCCTCTGCCATTTTCATTGTGGTTACTCCGGTTTCTTTTTCTCCGTTAAGCACACACCACTGAATAGGACCTGCACCACGATACTTAGGCAATAGTGAAGCGTGTACATTTACACAGCCATACTTTGGCAAATCAAGAATATCCTTTGGCAGAATTTTACCATAAGCAACTACAACAATTACATCTGGATTTAATTCTGTAAGAATTTCCAGTGCTTCGCCGTCTTTCATTGAATTTGGCTGAAATACAGGTATATCACTTTCTAACGCTCTTACCTTTACAGGTGGTGGTGTAAGTGTGTAGCCTCTGCCCTTTGGTTTATCTGGCTGAGTAAAAACACCTGTTACATTATGCCCAGCTTTAATAATAGCATCTAGTGGTGGCACAGCAAATTCTGGTGTGCCCATATATACAACGTTCATACTTAATCTCCTAAAACAAGGTCAGACTCATCTAACATTCTGATAGTACGCTCTTTAAACAGCACACCATCAAGGTGGTCAAGCTCGTGACATAGACAACGAGCAAGTAAACCCTCGCCCTTTACTGTAAATTCTTCGCCATTTCTGTCATAAGCCTTAACAGTTACAAACATTGGTCTGCTGGTAATACCCCATTCGTTAGGACAAGACAAACAGCCTTCCATTTCTTCCTGTACTCCACTTTGCTCGATTATCTCTGGATTTACAAGCTCTAAATCCACATCAAGCTCTGGGATATTTATTACAACTACTCTACGTAAAACACCCACCTGAGGAGCCGCCAAGCCTACGCCGTTAGCTTCTTCAAGTGTTTCTTTCATATCATCAATAAGCATTGCAAGTCTGTTATCAAATTTAACTATCTGATGACATTTTTTAGCAAGTACACTGTCACCCTCGGTAACAATATTTCTTGTTGCCATAGTAATTACCTCCTTAATTTTTCAGCAAATTGAAATTTATCATTCAGCACTTTCTTCGATGATTCTATACACTTTTTCGGACCAATCCCAAATATCTTTGCAATCATTTTCGATATAAATAACTCTGTTTTTCAGATTGGATGGTATATATTCCTCAAGTGAAGTTTTTAGTTTTTCTGGTATTACTATCTTATATACCCATTCAGAAAGAATAATTTCATCCTTTACTTTCATAGGAAGAACACCGTCGCATATTGAATTAGGATGTGATAGCAAATCTTCATACTTAAAATAAAAACGCACACCAGGATTAAAACGAATACTCAAATCGTTGTCATCAGGAAAACGACCTAACGCACGCTCCATAACAAGTCTGTCGCCAGCCTGACAATTTCCCCAAGCCAGCATTATATATTCAAAATAATCAGCAGGGTCGTTAGCTGCGTTTCTGCTCTCAGCCATCAGTTCTTCAACAGGAACTTTTCTTGCTCGCAGTGCAGACAACAAGCTTCCACACTCAAAAATCTTTATAGCATTATCAACAGACGTTGTGTGGCAGACGTAATCTGTAACACAGCCTTTTCTATACAGACAAGCTGTACATTCTGTTATTAGCTTTGGACGTGGTGAGGATAAGTATGTATCTTTATTCCTAATGGCATCAAGAATAAAGCGAAGAGTATTCTCGTTATCACATTCAATTCCACACTCTCTGCCATATAGCTTTTCGTATTCTATAAATTCAATGATGTTTCTGATCTCCCAATCAGACACCTGTGGATAATCAGATAGCTTTTTATAGAACACTCCATCCCAAACAAAAGTAAATTCAAAATCTCCAATTTTTATAAGCATATTAACTCCCAGATAAATTCCAATTATCTATCACAAAATAGTGTCTGGGTTTACATCAACATAAACCGTAACACCCTGAAACCTCTTATCCTTACTGAAATCAATTAAAAGCTGTGAAAGCATTTTTCTGAAATCAGCACTGTTTCTGAATTTCATAACACATTTATATCTGTATTTATTGTTAATTCTATTTATAGAAGCAGCCGAATAGCCAAGCACACGCAAAGGAATATTTGAATATTCTGCCTTTACCTTTTCTATCAACTGCTTTTTAAACTCCTTTGCAGAGCTTTCTGTTTTTTGCTCGTTTTCACCTACAAAGCCTACCATACAAATATCCGAAAAAGGTGGATACAGCATTGCCTTACGCAGTAGTATCTCGTTTTTGTAGAAGCTGTCGTAATCCTGCTTTGCAGAAAGCAAAATTGTAGGATTATCGGGCGTATAGGTTTGTATTATAGCACTACCCTCAAGGTCACCTCTACCAGAACGACCTACAACCTGTGTAAGAAGCGAAAAGGCTCTTTCGTAGCTTCTGTAATCATCAGAATATAGCATCTGGTCAGCTGACAAAACACCAACCAATGTAACATTAGGGAAATTAAGTCCCTTTGCTACCATCTGTGTTCCTATCATAATATCATACTTACCGTCTGCAAAATCATTAAGCTTTTTTTCGTGTGAAAACTTAGCGATTGTAGAGTCAGCGTCAAGCCTTAATATCCTTGCATTCGGGAATGCGTCCATTAAGGTTTGCTCTGCCTTTTGTGTGCCAAGTCCAGAAAATCTCAAGCCATAGCTTTTGCACACAGGGCATTGCTGCTCTAGTGGCTCTGAATAACCACAGTAGTGACACATCAATCTATTATTATCTGAATGATAAGTAAGCGAAATTGAACAATTAGGACACGATACAACCTCGTTACAGCTTTTGCACGATACAAAGGTATTGTATCCCCTACGATTAAGCAAAATTATTGATTGTCTACCCTTTTGCAGATTTTTTTCAATCGCATTTAAAAGCACACTGCCTACACCACTGTAATTACCCTTTTGCTGTTCCTCGTTCATATCTGCAATAATAACCTTTGGCAGTCTTGCGTTACCGTATCTTGTTGTAAGCTTGTTTATAGAATATCTACCCTTTTGGCAGTTATAAAAGCTCTCGATAGATGGTGTAGCAGACGCTAAAAGCAATAAGCAGTTATGCCTGTTGCAACGATATTTTGCAATATCTCTTGCGTGAAATCGAGGGTTGGACTCTGACTTATAGGTATACTCCTGCTCCTCGTCCATAATAATCAAGCCGATATCATCAAACGGAGCAAATACAGCACTGCGTGTACCAACGGCAATTTTTGCATAGCCATTTTTTACACGCTTCCATTCGTCAAGTCGCTCTCCTACTGAAAGACCACTATGGAATATTGCCACGCTTTGACCATACCTGCCTGTAAACAGATTTACAAGCTGTGGTGTAAGTGCAATTTCGGGTACCATTACTATAACACCCTTATTGTCCTTTAGTGCAGTATCTATTAATCGCATAAAAACAGAGGTCTTACCTGAGCCTGTTACACCATAAAGCAACGACACCTGAGGCTTACCAGATTTATATCTGTTGGTAAGGTCATCATACGCTATTTGCTGTTCAAGAGTGAGCTTTATATCACTATCTGAACCCTTAACATTTCGGTATACTGCAGGAGTTCTGAAAACCTCTGTTTCAAAATATTCAGCCATTCCCTTTTTAACTAGGGCATCGGCAACCGACTGTGTACAGCCAGTAAAATAACAAAGCTCTTTTACCGACAATGCATAGGCTACATTAAGCACCTGATACACCTCGGCTTGCTTTGGGGTAAGCTTACTGCTTGTGTTTTCTCCCGTAATTCGTATCATCTTTTGTGATTTATCGCCTACTCGTCTTGAGGCCTCGTCTTGCTTGTTAAGCACACCCATTAAAGCCATTGTATGCAGTATAGGGTTGTTACTTTCAAGACCTAAATCCTTTAAAATAACACTTTTGCTTACAGGATTATTTTTGTGTAACAGATATTCATACACCTGCTGTTCAGCTTCATCAAGGAAATTACTATTACAGTCATATTCCTTATTTATACTATACATTGAATTAATTTTATAATTTATACCAACCGGTAGCATTACATTAATGCAATCATATAAAGTGCAGTAATATCTGTTTTTCATAAATTCTGCCATACTCAGCATTTCGCCTGACAAAATTGGTTCTTTATCAAGCACCTTTAACACCGTTTTATATGAAGCTATATCCCCATTAAAAGGCTTTTTGTAAATAATCATAGCCTGTCTCTGGCTGTTGCCTCTACCAAACGGTACAACAACCCTGCACCCCTCATTAGCAACTGCTACAAGGTGTTGTGGGATAATATATTCAAATATGCGATCAAAGCTGTATGTTGCTTTTTCGATAGCTACACCAGCAAGCATAACCTCGGTGTCTAAAGCAAAATTCTGAGCATTTTCCAGCTGAGAATTTTGAAGCATAAAATTAATCGTTAACGTCTGGCTCTAGAATTGCATACTTATGGCTTTCAAAATCCTTGATAGCTGCAAGTACAGGCTTTTCATCTACGATAATACCCATTTCTGCATTCTGTGCAGAAATTTCTCTTGCTCTTTTAGCCACTGCAATAACCAGTGAATATCTTGTAATTTTGTTTTGTAGCATATCATCTACTGAAGGTCTACGCATTTGCATCATTAAGCACTCCTTTAATAAACTCTAAATTATCTTCTGTTTTCATATTTTCAACATTTATAATAGCCTTAACATCGTCAACACATTTCTGTAGCTCTCCGTTAACAACTATGTAATCATATTTATTTGCCACTTGCATTTCTGTAATGGCTACTTCAAGACGTTTTTTTATAACCTCGTCTGTTTCACTACCTCTTTTAAGCAGTCTATGCTCAAGAGTATCCCACTTATCTGGCATAATAAACATTGTTATAGCCTGTGGCAAAGCTTTTTTTACATTCATTGCACCCTGTACTTCTATTTCGAGAATAATATTTTTACCAGCTTCTACGGTATTTTCTACATATTCTCTTGGTGTGCCATAGTAATTATCACAATACTCTGCATATTCAAGCATCTGGTCATTTTCTATTTTAGAAACAAACTGCTCTTTTGTCATAAAAAAGTAGTTTACACCGTCTATCTCGCCCTCTCGTGGTTGGCGTGTTGTAGCAGAAATTGACAAAGCAAATTCATCTGAATCCTTTAACAGCTCCTTTACAACTGTACCCTTACCCACACCAGATGGACCTGATATTACAAGAATTTTACCCTTACTCATTATCGTCAACCTCCTCAATTACAGCTCTGTTACCTAAGCTTTCGGGATTGATAGCTGAAAGAATTATATGCTCGCTTTCTGCAATTATTACAGAGCGTGTTTTTCTGCCATAGGTTGCGTCTATAAGCATACCCTGCTCTTTTGCGTCCTGTATAATTCTTTTTATCGGTGCAGAATCAGGTGCAACAACTGCAATAACCTTTTCTGCCGAAACAAAATTGCCGAATCCTATATTAATCAGCTGCATAAAAAACCTCTTTATTCTATATTTTGAATTTGCTCTCTTATTTTTTCAAGCTCAGCTTTTATGTCAACTACAATATGTGCAAGCTGTGCGTCCTGCACCTTTGAGCCAATTGTGTTAGCCTCTCGGTTCATCTCCTGAAGAATAAAATCAATCTTTCTTCCCACTGAACCCTCGGCATTTAGTATGCTTTCAAACTGCTCAAAATGACTTCTTAATCTTACAGTTTCTTCTGCAACAGCAACCTTATCTGCAAAGATTGCTGCCTCTGTAATAATTCTCTGCTCGTCAACTGCAACAGTTGATAGAATTTCGTTCATTCTTTCGGTAAGCTTGTTTCTATATTCTACAACAGTTTGTGGAGAACGCTCCTCTACCTTTTCTACAAGCTCTAGGATTGTTCTACATCTGCTCATTACATCGGCATACAGCTTTTCACCCTCTTGCTGACGCATTTGAACAAAGTTTTCAACAGCCTCATCTAAAACAAGCTTTACATTCTCCCAAATTTCGTCTTCGTCTGCCAAAGGCTTGGTAACCTTAAAAATATCACCATATCTTGCAACCGAAGAAACAGAAATATCGTCGCTTAAGTCATATTTAACAGCAAGCTCTCGCAAAGCAGCTACATATCCAGCAGCCAAGCTGTGGTTTATTGTTACAACTGACTGCTCTGTTTCGTCGGCACCTATATTTACATATATATCTACCTTACCTCTGAAAACTCTTTGCTTTACTACAGACTTAATTTTCTCCTCAAGAAATCCCATTTCTCGTGGTGTTCTGCAATTA
>JAXJJE010000118.1:0-10403 GCA_036298405.1 Acutalibacteraceae bacterium | reverse complement strand
TTGTATTGTCGTCATCTACGCAATAGATCATAACAACACCTCCAAAATCACATTTATTCTTTATGCTCACCTGTAACAGAAAACTCTACCCATTCAGCAATATTAACTGCGTGGTCACCAATACGCTCAAAATACTTTGCTATCATCAGTAAGTCTATGGCATACTCTCCATTGTCGGTATTTTCTGCAATCATAGAAATCAGTTTGGTTTTTACCTTGTCAAAGCAAGCATCAACCACATCATCATGGTTATAAACTGACCTTGCAAGTTTTAAATCCTGTTTCACATAAGCATCTACACAATTAGTTACCATATTGATTGCTACCTCTGCCATCTCACGGATTTCACCACATTCTTCTCCCGTTCTACCTGAAAGAAAAGGAATAATCTCAGCAATATCCTCAGCTTGATCGCCAATTCTCTCCATATCGGTAATCATCTTAAGAGCAGCTGAAATCTGTCTTAAATCGCTCGCTACAGGCTGTTGCTGTAAAAGGAGTTTAAGGCAAATCGCCTCAATCTCTCTTTCCATATGGTCAATACCCACACCCGTTTCTTTCACAGTTTTAGCCTTGTCTATGTCACCTTCAAGCAACGCTTTTGCAGAAATAGCAATTACATTTTCGCATAAAGCCCCCATTTCAATCATCTTCTTGTTAAGGAGCATAAGCTGTTCGTCAAATCTTCCTCTCATATTAACCAAACCTTCCTGTTATGTAATCTTCTGTACGTTTGTCACGTGGGGCAGAAAACAACTTATCAGTTTTATCAACCTCCACAAGCTCACCCAAAAGAAAAAATGCAGTATAGTCAGAAATTCTCACAGCCTGTTGCATATTATGAGTAACCATAACTATAGTATACTTTTCCTTAAGTTCTATTGCAAGTTCTTCAATTTTCGATGTAGAAATTGGGTCAAGAGCCGAGGTAGGTTCGTCCATCAAAAGCACCTGAGGCTCAACAGCAAGAGCACGAGCGATACAAAGTCGCTGTTGCTGACCACCCGAAAGACCTAAAGCATTTTTCTTGAGTCTGTCCTTAACCTCATCCCAGAGTGCAGCACCTTTTAATGAACGCTCGACAATTTCATCAAGCTGAACCTTATTTTTGATTCCGTGAATACGAGGACCATAGGCAATATTATCGTAAATACTCATAGGGAATGGATTGGGCTTTTGGAAAACCATACCTACCTGACGTCTGAGTTCATTTACATCAACGCTTTTATCGAAAATATCTGTACCTCCGTAGGTTATCTCACCCGAAATTTTAACACTTGGGATAAGGTCGTTCATACGATTTAAATTCTTCAAGAATGTAGATTTACCACAGCCTGAGGGCCCTATAAAAGCGGTGATACTTTTCTCAGGAATTTCAATATTTATATTTTTGAGTGCCTGAGAAGTTCCATACCAAAGGCACAAATCTTTAGCTTTAATTATACTGCTCATACTTTTCTCCTCTTTTCAAAATGTTTCTGAACCAGTGTTGCCGAGAAATTTATAACAAGTGTTAAAATCATCAATATTGCCGCAATAGCAAAAGCTACACCAAACTCACCCTGCTCTTTTGCATAAACATAAAGTGCAACTGTAAGTGTAGCCCCCGGACTTGAAAGTGCCTCAAATACACCACCCATTGCATGAGCAAAACCTGCTGTAAATAACAACGCTGCCGACTCACCCAATATTCTACCTATTGATAGAATACAACCTGTAATAACACCATCTACACAGCCTGGAAGTACAACTGTACGAATCATCAGCCATTTGCCTGCACCCAATCCGAATGCACCTTCTCGATAGCTCTGAGGAACAGTTTTAAGACTTTCCTGAGTGGTTCTCATCACATTTGGCAGATTCATAATAACAAGTGTAAGTGAACCTGCAATAAGTGAGGTTTTCATTCCCATAAACTGAAAAAAGAAAAGCATACCAACAAGACCGTAAATAATAGACGGAATACCCGAAAGAGTTTCAGAAGCAAACTCTATAGCCGTTACAATTTTCTTATTCCTGGCGTATTCTGTAAGGTATATTGCCGCACCCACACCCAAAGGTATTACGATAATCAGGGTTGTTATCACTATGTAGAGCGTATTTAAAATATCAGGCAAGATACCAATTCTATCCGAAATATAGCTTGGCTTTGTTGATAAAAGCTCCCAACTGATATTTGGTATACCTTTTATCAGAACATACGCTATCATAAACAGTGTAAGTAACGCTACTAATGAAGTGCAAAAAAGCATACCGCATTTCATAACAGTTATATAAACCTTACGGCTCTTTTTCATTTCACCTTTAAGACTCGTATTCACAGTATCACTTCCTTTCCTTCTTCAAAAGCGTATTGAGAGTTACATTTATAAGCATAATAAAGAGGAATAGCACCAATGCTATAGAGAAAAGTGCCTGTTGCTGAAGTCCACTTGAATATGCCATTTCACTTGATACGGCTGTTGTAAGAAAACGCACACTTTCAAAAAGTGAAGGCATATTTGCCACATTACCCGACACCATCATAACTGCCATAGCTTCACCGATAGCTCTGCCTACACCAAGCACCACTGCTGCGGCAATACCACTTTTTGCAGCAGGTACAGACACCTTAAAATATGTTTCAGTGGGTGTAGCACCAAGTGCAAGAGATGCGTCCTCATACTCCTCAGGCACTGCGTCAAGAGAGGTAATCGAAACCTTTATTATTGATGGAAGAATCATAACAGCCAGCACTATAATTGCTGCCAGCAAGCTTGCTCCGTCAGGTACATCAAACATCTTTTTAATACTTGGAACCAGAATCAGCATACCTACCAAACCATATACTACTGATGGAATACCTGCCAGCAGATTCACTGCGTTTTCTACAACTGCTCTAACCTTTTTATTTGCGACCTTAGAAAGATAAACAGCTGTCATAAAACCTATAGGCACACCGATCAGAATCGCACCTGCTGTTCCATATACACTTGTTAATATAAATGGTAAAATTCCATACTGTGGTTCTGATTTTGTTGGTGCCCACTCACTGCCGAAAAGAAAGTTAACAAGCCCGATTTCTTTAATAGCTGGGAAACCAGATACAATAAGATAAATTGTAATCAGCAAAACAAATCCTACGGTAATAAGTCCTAAAATCAGAAATACTCCGTGGACAATATTTTCAAAAAGTCTTTTTTTCTTCATAAATCATACCTCGCCCGAACAGGGCAAAAGCGGCGACTGAAAACTCAGCCGTCGCTCGCTATTTTTCCTTTTTTAAGCTGCAACTACACCTGCTGAAGCAATAATCTCTGCCGCCTCATCGCTTGTGATGTAGTCAAAGAATGCACTCGCACTTTCAGAAAGTATCTCGCCCTCTTTTGTAACAAGTACAAATGGTCTTTGTACTACATATGTACCATTCTTAATAGTTTCCTCTGTAGGTGCTACACCACCGACTGTTACTGTCTTTACTGTTTCTTCAACAGATGCAACTGAAGCATAACCGATTGCATCTTCATTTGATGAAACTGTTGTGATAACATCACCAGTAGAAGTAAGCTCCTGACGATATTTACAAGCGTCTTCTGTATCTGTAACGCTCTCAAAACCATCTCTTGTACCTGAACCTGCCTCACGACCGATTAAAACGATTTCAGCATCCTTTCCACCGAGTTCTTTCCAGTTTGTAATTTCACCCTTAAAAATCTTTGCGATTGTTTCTAAATCCATATCGCTGACTGAATTTGCGTTGTTAACGATAATTGCAATACCGTCGTAAGCTAACACTGTACCTTTAAGACCTTCTGCGATTTCCTCGTCCTTAAGGTTTCTTGAAGACAGACCGATATCGCAAGTTCCTTCTTTAACAGCCTTGATACCTGAGCTTGAACCTGTAGGATTATAGGTTACTGTGATACCTTTCTCTGTTTCAAATGCCTCTCCTAATGCTCCGATTACCTTCTCCATAGAAGTTGAGCCGTCTGTTGTTACTGTTTCACTTGTGTTGCCGCAGCCTGCGAATACTGTACACATTAAAATCGCTGCCAGCACTAAACTGAGAATTCTTTTCATAAATCTTTAATATCCTTTCTGTGGTTATTTCTTTTGTCCACAGTTATAGTGTAATTTCAGGCTGTAAAATTCGTAACCCAAACGATGTAAAATCGAAGTAAAACAAAACAGCAAATCTTCAATATAACTTGAAAATTTGCTGTCTATTTACATTTTATAGCTTTCTGTTATGGGTTTTCACTATATAAGTCGTTAGCTTACATATAGATAATACTTTAATTTACTACTTCTCTTGCTCTGTTTTGAATACTATTCATCAGTAACTCCTTAGATTACACTAATATTCTACGAAGAATTTGAAAGAATCACAAATGTGTGAGCGAGAAATATGTGTAACTGCCGATAAAACCTATATTAAAATAAATCCATTATTAACATTCGTAGAGATTGTAAAATAAAGTGTGTAAGTTATAAAAATAGCTTGCACACTTTATTTTACAATCTCGAGGACCACCGTTATATGTATCTCCATCCTTTATGCGTCCTATTTTAGCAGCCGAAATTCTTTTATTAATATTACTCTTGATATATTGAAACGCTCCATTTTCATTGCTATTAGCAACAAATCTGTTCTTGATTGCATTAAAATCACTTTCTGCACAAATCGAACCGGGAGAGGAATTAACCCACCCTTGAGAAAACAACAAATAATCAATATCTACCAACGCATCTGCTGCACATTTATCAGTTTGACTGACAGTTGTTCCTGCTGTTGATGAAGAGCCTGCCGTAGATGTATATATAGCTGGGTCTGCACCTTCAAAATAATCTGCAAAGGTTGAACCTCCTATTGTTCCTGTTAATCCAGTCATAGGACTTTCTCCTATTAAGGCTATTGGAATCAATACTAATACCACTACTAATAAAAGCATATTTTGCAGTACAGTCTTGTGAATACCCTTACTAACTATTTCGCTATTCTGTATCATTATGTTAAAGCCTAGCACTAACATTGCTATCGCAAGTCCTGTTACAATAAATACTTTATATTCAGTAATAATAGCTATTGCCTCAGGAGAAGCTATAAATTCATACATTCTATAACTGAGCTTATATAGTGTTTCCACTGCGTCTACAAGTAGTTTTAATGCATACGCTAAATAAAACAATATATTTCTTAATAAATCGGACACACCAAATAAATAGTAATAATCGGTGTATTCTATAATCCAAAACATATACGACACACAACCACACCCTCTTTCATTTTTAATCAATAATAATTCTCCTATTAGATTTTGAGGTCTGGAAAGAGATTTTCCAGACCTCTGTTAAACACCCTAAAAACTACATTCCACCACCAAGCATAGTACACAATTCGGTAGCTATTGCAGTCGCTGAAATCGCAATTAAAGCACCAACAATAATCGCAATCATTGTACCTTTTATGTTTGCTCTCGTCTGTTGATTTGATACCATCAATGCAAGACCTGCAAAGAAAATACACACAGCAGCCACTATATACACATAAGTACCAGCAGTACTAAGAAACGATTCTATTTTTGATGCTATTCCTTCTAAACCTGTTCCTGCTGTTGTGTCCATCGGAACTAAATTCGCCATTCTTGTTATCATACCCATTTCATTTCTCCCCTTTCCTTATTTCTTTATGTAAAAGATTTGTGCTTACACACTCGTCTTTTTACCATAATTAATTTTTCACTTTATTTCTTTGAGCAAAATATAGAATAAGAACCACACTAACAGCTAATATCACTACAGCAATACCTATAACGGTTACTTTAGATATATTGTTGTTTTCTTCCGTAGGAGCTTCTATAGGTGTTTCTGTGAGTTCTTCTGTTGGAACGATTAATTCATACTTTGCTATATTTTTTATTACCTCTTTTGACTCTGGCTTGTACTTATATGTAACCACAGCGTTATACTGTGTATATGCTGGTAAATCCACTGGACCACTGTACGCAGCATTATAGTCAGCCACCTTATGCTGACATACTCCAGTTGCTTTTCGGTACATCACTCCATTTTCTTCATAAGCTTCTCCATCCCATTCTAATGAGGACAGTCTATACTTACCTGGTGACATACCTCTTTCAATCAACATATCATTAAAATACTCAGAAGAAATCGGACTACCATTTTTGTTAATTATAATTTCTTTTCCATTCACAACCATTAGCAATTCATCAGCATCATAGTTTGATGCTGTAAAAACAAATGGATCTGCTATATCTTTCCAATAATCATCTGTCTTGTTAAGCACTATTAACGGAATATTAGCTTGAACTACTTGTCCTGTTACATCATCAAAAACTGATGTCTGGCAAGTGTCTGCTACTTCTGGCTCTTGATCCACGCCCCTATATGTTACATTCTCATTCGCACTTACTCGTCTTCCTGTATTTACTACTTCCTCGTACTTAATGCTGTCTCTTCTCGCTATATAATCTTTTTCACCTATCTGCACTTTGTACTCTTCAGGAGCATTTTCTAGTTTGTAATCATCTTTGCTAAGTAGATTTTCAGCTTCTACTCTTTCTATGGTTTCTTCTGATTGTGTGCTTTCTTCGGTTATCGTTTCGTATTTCACGCTATCTTTAATAAGCACATATTCATTACCTTCGTATGTAATCTTTTCTTCAAAAATTTTGTTTGACTCAGTATGAACTGTTACATTGAGAACATCTCCATCTATGGAATATTCAAACATATACATCTCATATCCCTTTACAGTCAATACACTTCCGACCATCACAGTTAATGAAACTAGAATTGATACTATTTTTCCATTCATTTAATCTCTCCATATTTTTTATTTGTGTTCTTATAGGAACACGAATAATTCACGAATATTCGTAAATTATTCCTACTCCTATCTCTTTCAACGCAGGAAGCAAGCCTATTACTCCCTGCGTTGATTACTTCCTCAGTATCTTAGTAATTATTCAATTACTAGATCACTTTTTCTTCTGGCTACAACAATCATATATGCAGCAGCCATCATTATAGAGAAAATAACAAAGGTTGTAATGGTTGAAACATCTCCTGTTTGAACCTTTCCTGTGCTTGTACTTGTATCCGTAGATGGAGTATCTCCACCAGTAAATATACCTGTACCTGTTGTCTTAAATTCAACAGTTTGTCCTTTGTCATTGATGTCGGTATGTGTTGCAATTTCTAAGCCGTTGTAATATAGGGTTTCAAATACTACAACTGCTTTTCCAGCAAGTGCTGAAGCATCTAAGCTGAACTCCATATCTACTGAACCATTTGCTTTGTCAGCAACAAATTTCTTTATCACTGTTATTTCCTTATTGTTCACTAGAAGAGGTTTTCCAGTTGCTTTATCCATCAAAATGCCGTCAACAACATACTCTTTTCCAACAATCAAATTCTTATATTCAACTGTGTCAACTATTGTTACTGTACCTTCTGGTTTAATTAGCTTTTCACCAGTAGCTTTATCTTTAGCTGTTGTATTTAACTCAACATCCTTGAATATCACTGTTTGAGCTTCATCCTCTATATCTGAATGTGTAGCAACTTCAATGTTTTCAAAATATAGATTCTCAAATACAACAACCGACTTTCCTTTCAAAGCAGAGCTATCAAATGTAAACTCAATATCTATGAAGCCATCAGCAGTTTCAGCAACAAATGTCTTTTCTGCTCTTACTTCATTGCCAGATACTAATAATGCTTCACCAGTGGATTTATTCATCAATACACCTTTTACGGTATATTCTTTACCTAGAATTAATCCCTTGTACTCAACAGTATCAATAATTGTTGTAGTTGTTGATGTAAAGCTTTCGTTAGCTCCTGTTGCTTTATCTTTTGCTGTTGTTTTTAGCTCAACATCCTTAAAGGTTACAGTTTGACCTAAATCATTTATATCAGCGTGAGAAGCAACCTCAAGGTCGTTATAGTAGATATGCTCGAATACTACTACTGACTTACCCTTTAACGAAGTTGAATTAAGTTCAAAGATAATATCTACAGAACCATTCTCTGTCTCAGGAATAAAAGTCTTGGTTGCTGTTACCTCTGCACCATCAACTAACAATGGTTCATTTGTTTCCTTATCCATTAGAATACCCTTAACAGTGTATTCTTTACCGATAAGAAGCTTCTCATAAGTTACTGTATCAACGATAGTTGTTGTTTCTGATACATAGGTGTAATTATCACCTGTGAGTAAATCTTTGGCTGTTGTTCTTGCTTTTGGATCAAGGAAAATAACTGTCTGACCTTCATCAGTAATATCAGCGTGTGTTGCTACTTCAAGTTCTCCGTAATACAGATTTTCAAATACAACAACGGATTTACCTTTCAACGCTGAAGAGTCAAGAGTAAACTCCATTTCTATTGTTCCATTCGCAGTTTCTGCTACAAATGTTTTCTCTGAAGTTACTTTTGCACCATTAACCTCAAGCTCTGTACCAGTTGCTCTGTCCATCAAAACACCCTTTAAGGTGTATTCCTTACCTGCGATTAGATTGCTATACCCAACAACATCTATAATAGTTGTTGTTTTGCTAACATACGCATAGTGAGCTTCTGTATCGTTATCTGTTGCTGTTGTACTTAGCTTTGGAGCTTCAAAGGTTACAGTCTGACCTTCATCATTGATGTCAGCGTGAATAGCTACATCAACACCTTCGTATGTCAATGTTTCAAACGCTACCACTGATTCACCTCTTAATGCTGTACTATCAAAGGTAAATGTGATATCAATATAACCATCCTCTGTTTCGGCTATAAACGAGCTAGAAGAGATTATTTCATTACCCTCGACCAGTAATGGCTCTCCTGTCGATTTGTTCATTAGAACGCCTGAAACAGTGTATTCCTTGCCGATTATTAATCCTGTGTACTCAACACGGTCCACAATGGATGTTATTTCTGAAACATATCCGTTATGACTTCCTGTTACTGTATCTGTTGCTGTTGTCTTTAGGTTAATATCCTTAAAGGTAACAGTTTGACCTAAATCGTTTATATCAGCGTGTGTAGCAACTTCGATACCGTTATAAGAAACAGACTCAAATACTACTACTGATTTTCCCTTTAGGGCTGTGCTATCAAAAACGAACTCCATATCAACAGTTCCATCTTCACTTTCGACCACAAAGGTCTTTGTGGCGATTATTGGTGTGTCGCCAATAGTTAAAGGTTCACCTGTTGATTTATTCATTAATGTTCCTTCAACGGTGTATTCTTTGCCAATAATTAATCCTGTGTATTCAACTGTATCAATTATCTTTGTAGTCTCACTTACAAAAACTTCGTGTCCATCGGTAAACGCATCTTTTGCTGTTGTGCCAATTTTAGGATTCTTAAAGGTTACTGTCTGACCTAAATCGTTTATATCCTTATGACTTGCAAGAGCTACGCCCTTATAGGATAACTGCTCAAATACAACTATAGATTTTCCTCTAAGGTCTGTGCTGTTGAAATTAAACTCAACATCTACTTCACCATTTCCGGTTGAAGTTGTTGTAAATGTCTTGCTTGCTGTAACAGGGTTGCCATTTACAAGTAACTTCTCACCTGTTGACTTATCCATCAACACGCCATCAACAGTGTATTCTGTATTTGTTCCAAGACCTTCATAAGTAACTGTATCAATAAGTGTTGTGTTCTCGCTTACATAAGCGTAACCACAATCAGTAGCCTTATCTTTTGCTTTTGTTCTAATTTCGCCCTTCTTTAGTTCATTATTAACCAAAATGGTTGTAGTTTCATTCCAGTTAATATCAAAGTCAGTATCAATAAATAGAATATATCTATCTCCCTGACCTACCTCAGAAAGCATATAGTTACCGATTGGAAGATTATCAAACTCAACTACACCGTCTGCATTTGTTTTTGCAGATTTACTTATTACTTCACCACTTGTTGATGTGCCGAATATTTTGAACTCAACATTCTCAATTACATTATCATCAGCAGTTTTTACAACTCTTAGTTTGCCTTTCTTTAGCAAGTTATCAAACTGTACTGTTGCTATATCTGCATCAGTTTCATAAGGATTAACTACAAGAGTTTTTGTAGCCTGTGGGATTGCAAAATCTGGAACATTAAGCTCAGTTACTTGATATGTAGCTGGCTTTAATTCTGTTGCAATAACACCCTCTGCGTTTGTCTTGAATGTTTTGTCATATCCAAGAGCTTCACAAACTACTCTGAACTCTACATTCTCGATAACGCCATACTCAGATGTCTTAACAATCTTTGCAGGAACATCTCTAAATGTATTATGAGCTTGAACCTCAAACGGGAAATTCTCTGTTACTGTTACTGTAACAGGCTCAAAAGCTTCATATCTTTCTGGAGTATCAATTTCTTCCATTGTGTATGTACCAATAAGTACATCT
>JAXJJE010000117.1:0-13197 GCA_036298405.1 Acutalibacteraceae bacterium | reverse complement strand
TAATACCATTAACAACTTAGATACAATTATTAAAAGGAGCAATATCTTTAAATATGATGTTTATCAAATAAGGAAGTTCAATGAAAATATTGAAGCTATAAATAATTATTTAAAAAAACAATTATATATGAACAAAACTATAATTATTTGTTTGAAACAACATCAAATGAAAACTTTTCCTAACTATTTAGAAAGTCCTTATATTATAACAAATGAAAATAATATTATAGAAAAATCTATTAATATTATAGAAAGAAGTACTACTAGAGTAACTACAACTACTCCAAAAGCTACAACAAAGACAACAACAACAACTACTACAACAAATTCATCAACAACTACAGGTAAGGTTGCTACAGGCGACAGCACATCAGTTGCTCTACTTATCGGTATGCTAATGCTAGCTGGTGCAGGCGTAGTAGTTGCTAGAAAGAGAATTGCTGAATAATTTTATTAAAAATTAATTAGTTTAATCTTTTGTCAGCCATCCTTCGGGGTGGCTGATTTTTTTGTTCTTTTTTACAAATTCTATATGCTCTAATTAGTAAAAAGGCTAGTAGGTTTTTATTAAGCGTAACAAAAGGGTTACAAAATTGTATATAATTACGAAAATTTAAATAAGATATGAAAATTATTGAAAAACTGTTAACATTGGTGTATAATAGTCGTGCGAAGTTTAGCTTCGGATATATTTTTTAAAGGAGGAAAAAACAATGCTAAAGAAAAAAGTACTTAGTGTAGTTCTAGCTTCAACTATGGTTGCTTCACTTGCAGCTGCTTCAGCTATTTCTACATCTGCTGCTGATACTCGTGGTACAATCTATTTTGATTCTACAGGTCTTGGTGGTAAAGAGGCTGCTACCCGTGGTGTTTATTATTGCTACGTTTGGGGTAGCGTAGGCGGTGCGTTATACGCATGGGATAACAAAGCTCTAAAGATGACAAACGTGGATGGTGAAAACCTATATTCATTCGACGTTCCAAAGACAAACAGTGCGGGTGAAGAGGTTACTGCTGACCTAGTAATTTTCCACGCTAATGGTGGCGAGCAGACATACGATACAACATTTAACGATGCTTGTTTCGGTGATACAGCTTATGTACTAGAGGGTGTTCTATTCGAGAACCCAGTTGACAGTAAAAAGGTTGCTAAGGGCTGTGCTTGGAAGAACAACCCAACTCAGGGTGCTCATCTTGCAATCACATCAACAGGTAAGGTTCAGGGTGTAGGTCTAGTAGCTGGTGAAACACCAGAGACTATCACAGCTAAGTTCCAGGAAGACTATGCTAAAAATATGGCAGACGGTATGGAAGGCTATGATAACCCATACTACACAACACCAGAGGCTTATGCTGAGTTCGTTGCTCAGATTCAGGCTATTATTGACGAGCAGCCAACAGTGCCTCCAACAGAGCCAACAGTTCCAACAGATCCAACAAACCCAACAAATCCAACAGACCCAACAGAGCCAACAGCTCCAACAGACCCAACAGAGCCAACAGCTCCAACAGTAGGTGCTGAGGATCCATATGGTCGTCTAGCAGGTCTACCTCTACCAGCTGATATGAATGTTCCTGCAAAGGATACAAACAAGGATGCTTACATTGAGGGTGGTGCTCCAGCAGATTGGGACGGTTACTTCAACCCTTACTACTTCGAAGTTCCACAGCAGTGGATTGACGAGCACAAGGATGCTAAGACAGAAGGCTTCGAGGTTGGCTTCTACTGGTACTGTGGTAGCCTAAACAATGGCGAGTGGCCAGGCGTTCCTGCTACAAAGCTAAAGGTTCTAGATGAGAACGGTAACGATATCTACGCTGACAAGAACATCTACTACGGCTTTGCTCCATCATTTGCTACAAGCATTATCTGGAACAACGGTATCGGTGATGGCGTTCCTGAGAACAAGAAGTACAAGCTACAGACAGAGGATATCAAGGTTGACGATCCAATGAGTAACAGCATTGCTAATACTCTATATGAGATTGACGATACAATCGAGGGTGCTTACGTATCAGGTTGTCTAGGCTATGTTGCAGAGATCGAGACAGTTGAGAACCCACTAACCGGCGACATCATGGATGTTTACAAGGTTGAGTGGATGTATTTCAACCCTCGTACAGGCGAGACAACATTTGAGCCTCTAAAGGATGCTGATGGTAACATTGTTACTGCTGCTGACGATTATTGGGAGTACAGCAAGGTTGCTCTAAATCCATACTTCGACCTAGACCACGATCATGTAAATGATGCAGAGGTTCCAACAGAGAAGGCTCCAGCTACTCTACCACCAGCTCCAACACAGACAGCTACAGATGGTACAAAGGCTCCAACACAGGCTGCTACAAACGCTAACAATGGTAATGGTGCTGTTAACACAGCTGGTAACACAGTTGTTGTTACACTAGCTCTAATTCTACTAGCTGCTGTAAGCGTAACTGCTGTAGCTCGCAAGAGAGAAGAGGCTTAATTTAATATAGTATTTAATTATACTTATTAATTGACTTTTTTCGGGTGCATACCTTAGGGTATGCACCCTTTTTGCATTTATATTAAATGTAAATTTATTTTGATTATGTAAAATATTAGTGCATTTTAATTTTAGATGTGTTACAATAAATTAGTATATGTATTTTTATATATTAACCAGATTAAAGCAATGATATATCATAGCGTAAATATTAAAAAATATGGGGTGTAATGATGATTTCTAAAAATATGCACTGTGCAAAAATAAAGCATAGTAATAAAAATCAGCACTGTGGACTAAAGGCATTTTTACTTGGATTGTTGGTTGCGTGTGCTATATATGTTCCGTTTATGATTTATGATGGTGGATACTTTTTTTATTACGGAGATTTTAATGTTCAGCAGATACCGTTTTATCAGCTTATGCACGATACTATAAAGGATGGCAATATAGGCTGGAGTCATCACACCGATTTAGGTGCAAACATAATAGGCTCCTATGCGTTTTATCTTATAGGCAGTCCGTTTTTTTGGCTTACAATGCCGTTCCCTAGTAGTGCAGTGCCGTATTTAATGGCACCATTGCTTATACTTAAAACTGGTTGTATGTCATTAACTGCATATATATACTTAAAACGCTATGTGTATAATAAAAATTACGCTATTCTGGGTGGCTTGCTTTATGCGTTTTCGGGCTTTACTACCTTTAACATATTTTTTAATCATTTTCACGAGGCTATGATTATTCTGCCATTGCTGCTGTGGGCAGTTGATGAGCTTTTCGAGAATAACAGGCTTGGTGTTGTAGCTATAATGGTATTTGCAAGCTGTATGATGAACTACTACTTCTTTGTAGGTCAGGTATTTTTTGTTATTATTTATTGGTTTGTAAAGGTATTCTCTTATAGCTACGAGCTTAAAATTAAAAACTTTTTACTATTGATTTTTGAGGCTGTTCTAGGACTTTTAGGCACAGCAGTTGTGTTGCTTCCTTCGGTTTTATGTGTTATGGAAAACAGCCGTGTGAGTCAGGTGCTTGGTGGCTGGGACGCACTTGTATATAACGATTCACAAAGATATATAAATATACTTACAGCATTTTTATTCCCACCAGAGCTACCAGCTTACCCAACCTTTACACCAGACTCCAACACAAAATGGGGTTCATTGGCTGGTTGGATACCACTGTTCAGCTTAACAGGTGTAATGGCATTTATGACACGCAAAAATAAGCATTGGCTTAAAAAGCTTATACCAATGCTTGCTGTATTTGCGTTTATTCCAATACTGAATGGTGTATTCCAGCTGTTTAATGTACAGTATTATGCACGCTGGATGTATATGCTTGTACTTATGATGAGCCTTGCAACTATTATGGCACTTGAGGATATAAATATAGACTGGAAGGCGTCGTTTGTTGCTACAGCAGGGCTTACAGTGTTCTTGGCAGGTGCTATAGGCTATATGCCAATCTATAAGAGTGGTGATGCAGGCAACGAGGTTTTTGAATACGGTCTTATGGATAAAGAGATTATATTCTGGGTGCACTCGGCTATTGCAGTGGGCTGTTTGGTAGTGCTTGCTATTTTATTAAAGCTTACATTAAAAAAGAAAAGGCTGTTGCCTGTGGTTAGTATAGCGTTGGTTTGTGTTATTTCTGCTGGCTATACAATATATATAATAGGCTACGGAAAAACCTACGGCTTCGATTCTAAAAATTATATGAATGCACTTGTGGTAAATCATAAGGATGATATAAGCCTGCCAGATTCAGAAAATGTGCGTACCGATTTTTATGAGATGATGGATAACTCTGGTATGCATTGGCAGTTGCCTACAATTCAGGCATTCCACAGTGTTGTGCCTGGCTCAGTAATGGAGTTTTACAATGATGTAGGTGTACAGCGAGATGTAGGCTCAAGACCAAAATCAGCTGAATATGCTGTGCGTTCATTGCTTTCTACACGTTGGCTGGTTGATTACGTTGGAGATGCCGAGAGCTTTTTTGACAAGAGTGGTGTTACTGCTATGCCGGGCTGGAATTATTACGACAAGCAAAGTGAATTTAATATATGGGAAAATGAGTATTATATTCCTATGGGCTTCTGCTATGATGAGTATATTTTACAGGAGTCATATGAAAATATTGATAAAATGAACAGAACAAAGCTTATGCTAAAGGCTATGGTTCTTACTCCTGAGCAGGCTGAAAAATACAGCTTTGTAGCAGATAAAATAACAGACGGTACAAATTATAAATTTATGAAGAACCATTACTTTGAAGACTGCCTAAACCGTAAGGCTCAGTCTTGCAGTAGCTTTGTATATACTAAAGAAGGCTTTAATGCCGAAATTGACAGAACAAAGGCATATGAAAACACACTTGTTTTCTTTAGTGTGCCTTACGAGCAGGGCTGGACAGCAACTGTAAATGGTAAAGCTGTAGATATAGAAAAGGTTAATGTTGGCTTTATGGCTGTAGAGGTACCAGCAGGCGAAGTGAGCAAAATCAGCTTTTATTACGAAACACCCGGCTTAAAGGCTGGTGTGGCAGTTACTGCTGGTTCGGCTGTAGTGTTTGCTGTGTATATGATTATAATAAAGCTTGTTGGCCATAAGCCTTTAAAGAGGGGCAGAAAATACAGAATTGTGAAAAACGAGCTTACTCTTATAGAAAAGGCAAAGCTAAAAGAACAACAGCGTAGCTTAGCAAAAGAATAATAACGGAGGTTGCTTTATGGTATTTGGTGAGAAAATACTTGATTATAAAGAAGATATACTGAATACTCTTGCACAGCTTATAAAAATAGAGTCTGTGTCTGCATATGGTAACAAACAGCCACAGCAGGCACTGGAGTATATGCTTAATAAAGCACAGCAGTTGGGGTTAAGTACAGAAAATGTTGATAACATAGCTGGTCATATACAGTATGGCAGTGGAGAAAGGCTGTGTGGTGTGCTTACACATCTTGATGTTGTACCTGCTGGTCAGGGCTGGAGTGTAGAGCCATTTGAGCTTACACGCAAAAATGGCAGACTTTACGGCAGAGGTATAGCAGACGATAAGGGCTCGGCTGTAATTGCAATGTACTGCTTAAAGGCTTTAAAGGATAATAATATTACTGCAAACAGCACATTAAGGCTTATTTTAGGCACTAATGAAGAAACCGGTATGACAGACGTAAAGCATTATTTTTCTAAAATGCCTTTGCCACAAATAAGCTTTACACCAGATTCTGATTATGGTATTTGTAATTGCGAAAAGGGTATTTTACAGTTTGCTTTAACAGGCAAGAATAACAGCCAAATTATAAGCAGTGCCAAGGCAGGCTGTGCAGTAAATGCAGTACCCGACAAAGCAGAGCTTACATTATCACAGTCACTTGATGACACACTTAACGATGAGTATATAAGTGTTGAGGGTAACAGACTGGTGGCAAAGGGTATAGCATCACACGCTATGGAGCCACACAAGGGCTTTAATAGTATCTCTTATGCTATCAATAAGCTAAAAGCAGTGTTTAAAAATGAGAGCTTAGGCGATTTAGCAGACTTTATTTGCAGATATATCGGCACAGAAACTAATGGTAGTAGTATGGGTATCGCCTGTAGCGACAAAGCCTCGGGTGAGCTTACATTAAATCTGGGTGTGCTTGAAATTGACAGTGATACAGCAACAGCAAAAATAGATGTGCGTTATCCTGTTACTGCAAGCTATGAAGAAATCACAGATAAAATTAAGAGTCTTGCAGAGGAATATAATCTTGAATATAAAGACGAAAGTCATCTGAAGCCTTTGAATGTTGCACCAGACAGCGACATTATAAAAATGCTTAAATCAGCATATAGCGATGTTACAGGCGAGCAACCAAACCTATATTCTACAGGTGGTGGCACCTATGCAAGAGCACTTGGAAATAGGGGTGTAGCCTTTGGACCTGTATTCCCAGATGATTATTCTAATATGCACAAGCCTGATGAATCACTTGATGAAGAAAAATTCTTCTTGCACGCACAAATCTGTTTACAGGCTATGTATAAGATGTTTACTGATATGTTTTAATTAAATTATGGGGTGATTTAAATGAGTGTTGAAAAAACTTTAAAAAAGCAAGCAAGAGATATCCTAGCAAAAAATAACTGGCCAAAATCTATACTGGGCTTTTTATGTGTTTGCTTGGTATTGGGGTTAATATTTTCTGTTGTTGATTTAGCCAGTGCTTTTATTACAGAGGATGTTTTAGGTGACCCTGTAAATATAGCAATAATTGCTGGTGTATCACTGGTGGGTGGCATTATGTTTATTTTGCTTGCACCTGTTTATACAGGCTATATGAGATTTATAGCAAACAGCAAGAATAACGAAACTGGCGATGTGCAGGATATTTTCTATTATTTTAAAAAGGGTAAATATGCAGACACTGTACAGCTTAACCTATGCTTGTTTATAAGATACGCTATGCTTTTTATAGTGCTTGCATTGCCAGTGGCAGCTTGCCTGTTTTTTATGCAGAAATTACCAGATTATGAGCTTTTATTTAAAATATCTGCAGTGTGGCTGGGTATAATTGCTGCTGTAGCATATATAGCAGTGTCACGCTTTTGGGTTATGACACAGTATTTATATGTGGCTGACTTTGACTACAGAAAAGAAAGCGAGCTTTTAAAGGCAAGCAGATATATGGTAAAAAAGAATTTTGGTAAAATTGTAAGCCTTTATTTTTCATTTATCCTTTATGCATTGCTAAGCTTTTTTGTAATTCCAATAATTTTTGTTTATCCATATTTTAAGCATACTACTTTTTTAAGCTATTCATATATTTACGAGCTGGAAGCTGCTAATCCTCAGTCACCTTATTTTAAACAAGCAGAGTCTGCTCTGCCTGTTGCAGATGAGGCAGAAGAAGCTGAAAATTCTGATGCTACAGATGAGGTTGTAACAGAAAAAGACTCTACAGAGAGAACAGCTGGAGAATCAACAGATAAAGTAGTTGATTTTGCTGAAACAAGTAACGATAAAATAGACGAAAATACAGCAGAATTTGATAATAATTAACAAACAAATTAAAATAGCTTTATTCTTGATTAAAATAGTGCTATAATAAATCAGTATAATGTACAATAGGATTGCTGTGCTATCCTTGTATAACATATTGTAATAGGTGGGCAGATTGTGTTAGTTTCATTATGTGTTATTGCTTTTAACGAAGAGGCTTTTTTAGATAAGCTTTTTGACGAGATAAATAGTCAAACCTACAGCCACAGTAATATTGAGGTTGTATTGGTGAATAATGGCTCTTACGATAAAACAGAAGAAATTATGCAACAATTTGCTGAGTACAGTGATTTTTACGATGTTAAAATAATTAATATCGAAAGAAATAATCAGGCAGCAGGCTGGAATACAGCGTTGCTTAATACCGGTGGCGAAATAATTATAAAGGTAGACGCACACGCAAAAATCCCAGAGGATTTTGTGCAGAGGAGCGTAAATGGTATAGAATCTGGTGAAGCTGTGTGTGGTGGTGGCAGACCAACCCTGCCAGTACAGGATAAACCGTGGGATAATACTCTGCTTGCGGCAGAAGAGTGTATGTTTGGTGGTAGCTTTGCCAAATATAGAAATATACAGCAAAGCAAACAGTATATAAACAGCATTTATCACGGTGCATATAGGGCAGAGGTTTTTGCAAAGGTTGGTGGCTTTAACGAGGCTTTAGGCAGAACCGAGGATAACGAGTTCCATTACCGACTAACAGAGGCTGGCTATAAAATATGCTGTATGCCAGATATAATATCGTACCAATATATAAGGGCAAGCTTGCCAAAAATGATTAATCAAAAATATAGTAATGGCTATTGGATAGGGCTTACACTAAAGAAGTACCCAAAGTGTCTTTCTCTATTCCATTTTGTGCCAATGGCATTTGTAATGGCATTGCTTGTATGTGTCTTATTTGCAGTTTGTGGCTTTAAGTGGTTTTTGCTTGCTTTGCTTGCTATGTATTTATTGTTTGACCTATACATAACAGCAAACGCATTAAAAAGCGAAAAACGCTGTGGCTATTTTGCACTGCTACCATTTATATTTCCTGCGTTACACATAGTTTATGGTATAGGTACTATAGTGGGAATAATACACAAACCAATACCAAAGGATAGGCTTAAAAAGGCTGAAAAAAGAATTGCTGAGGTTAAAGCCTATTATAAAAATAAATTATAAAATAACTATATTTATATATCAGCTATAAATGAGGGGAGTAGCGAATAGATGAAGCCGGTTGAATTTACAAGCGAACAGCTTAGAGAATTGCAATTAAAAGAGCTGGACACGCTTGTATATTTTAAAGAGTTTTGCGACAAGCATAATTTACTGTTTTATTTTTGTGGTGGCTGTTGTATTGGCTCTTTAAGAAACAAGGGATTCATCCCGTGGGATGATGACATAGATGTTTTTATGCCACGAGAGGATTACGAAAAGCTTCCAGAGCTTTGGGCAAAATATTCAGATAACGATAGATTTCTTTGTTTAAAAACAAATGATGATATTTTTACAGGTAATATTTTTACAACTATAATAGATACAAAATATACCTATGTAAAAGCAAATCAGGCACATCTTGATTTACCATTTGGCTTGGTAATGGATGTTTTTCCACTAGATGGCTGTCCTGATGGCTTTAAAAGAAAAATACAAAAGCTATGGGCGTTGATTTATTCGCTCTTTCTTGCACAGATAGTACCAGAAAACCACGGTGGAGTGCTTGCCTTGGGCAGTAAAATTCTACTGGGTATATTCAGGGGCAAGAAGATACGAGCAAAAATATGGCAAACAGCACAAAAGCAGATGAGTAAATATCCTATAAGTGAGTGTAGTAAAATTACAGAGCTTTGTGCAGGGCCACATTATATGCAATGTGAATACCCTAAAGAAGCCTTTGAGTCGGCAGTATATAGAGAGTTTGAGGGTATGCAAATGCCGATTCCTGTGGGATATGATGTATACCTGAAAACAGCCTTTGGCGAATACGAGAAGGAACCACCGGTGGACAAGCAAAAGCCACACCACGATGTGGTATATGTAGACCTTAACCAAAGCTGTTATGATTTTGAAAATCCTTATATCAAGAAGAAAAATTAACGGAGGGTTAATATAATATGATTTACGGAGCAATATTAGCAGGAGGTATTGGCACAAGAATGCACGTTTCTTCAATGCCAAAGCAGTTTTTACCTCTTAATGGCAAGCCTATTATTATTCATACACTAGAAAAAATGCTTGCTTGCAGTAGATTTGACGCAGTATATCTTGGTATTCACCCAAGCTGGATGTCTTATATGTATGATTTACTTGATAAATATAATGTGTGTAATGCCGACAAAATAAGACTTGCACCAGGTGGAGAAACAAGAAACGACACCATATTTAAGATTATTGACGAAATAAAAAGAGATTTTGGTGAGAACGAGGACGATATTATTGTTACACACGACGCAGTGCGTCCTTTTGTAACTCTTAGAATACTAGAAGAAAACATAGATGCAGCTGTTGAGTTTGGTGCTTGCGATACCGTTGTGCCTGCTACAGATACAATAGTATGCTCAGAAGACGGAGAAGAGATTACTGATATTCCTCACAGAGAGCTTATGTATCAGGGTCAAACTCCACAATCCTTTAAGGTTAAAATGCTTAAAGAGCTTTATGCTCAGCTTACAGATACAGAAAAAGAAATTCTAACAGACGCTTGCAAAATCTGCGTTATGAAGAATGTACCGGTTAAGCTTATTAAGGGCGAAATTCTTAACATAAAAATTACAACTGTACACGATTACCAGATAGCAGAGGCTATAGCCGGAGGAATAAAAATTGATTAATTATATTTATCAGCTTACAAACCCTCAGTTTATTTGTGCAAAGCTATGCGATGTAAATATAGAGGGTAAGGTGTTGGTAAGACCTAAATATATGTCTATATGTCACGCAGACCAAAGATATTATAACGGTCAAAGAGATATGAAGGTGCTTATGAAAAAGCTACCTATGGCACTTATTCACGAGTGCTGTGGCGAGGTAATTATGGATAAAACAGGTACCTTTAAGGTAGGACAGCAGGTTGTTATGATACCTAACACACCTACAAGAAAATTAAGTCATATATACGAAAATTATGACGACCAGTCAAAATTTCTTTCAAGCTCAGATGACGGCTTTATGCGTGAATTTGTCGATTTAAACCCAGACAGAATCGTGCCATACACAGGTATACCACCACATATTGCTTGTATTGCAGAGTTTTATAGTGTGGCTATTCACGCTGTTGAGCGTATGATTAATTTTGCACACAGTCACCGTGATGAAATTGCAATTATCGGTGATGGTCCACTTGCGTATGTTGTGGCAAGCACAATAAGAGAACGCTTACCTAAAAGTCGTATAACAGTTATCGGCAGACGTCAAAGAAAGCTTGCAAGATTTTCATTTGTTGATAAAACCTATGTAGCCTACGATTTGCCAGAAGATTATGCCTGCGACCACGCATTTGAGTGTGCAGGTGGTGAGGGTAGCTATGACGCAATTTGTGATATCATAAAGCACATACGCCCACAGGGTACTGTTTTGCTTATGGGTGTAAGCGAGAATAAAATACCTATAGATACACGCACAATACTCGAAAAGGGTCTTACTGTTGTTGGCAGTAGCCGTTCAGGCAAAAAGAATTTTGAGGATGCTGTTGCACTTATGCAAACCCAGCGTATTCGCAGAAGATTAGGTAGTATTATTCACGAGGATGAACCGGTAAGAAGCATTGACGACATACACCGTGTATTTGCTACAGACCGTGATACACCGTTTAAAACTGTGTTTAAGTGGGATTTATAAAACATATATAAAAAATCGTTTAATAAATCGCATTTGTGTTAAAAATTACAGAATATATGAATTTAATAAAAAAACTCAGTATATAGGTTTACGTTAAGAGCAATTATTGTTATAATTTAAGCTGTAAATGGTTTTTATGTAAAATATAAGAAAGGAGCATCTGTTTTGTCAGAAAGAAACAACGATATTTATTCTTTTACCCCACAGGGTAAAAGACACGAAATAAGACAGCAGAAAAGAGATAAGATGAAAAAGCTTAAAAAAAGACCGTTGTGGAAAACTATTCTATTATGCTTTCTGTGTTTGCTTCTTTTAGTTTCTGGTAGTGGTATGATTTATTATTATAATATAATAGATTCATTTGTCTATGAGCCTATGAAAGAAAAAGACAAGGATAAGCAAAGCTCAGTTGTACAAAAAGATCAGGCTTCTCTGGATATGTTTACTGGAGAACTGCTTAACGACCCGATGATACTGAATGTTATGATATTTGGTGAGGATAGTGGAGTTGACAGCACTACTGATTTTGGCAGAAGTGATACAATGATAATGCTATCTATTGATAATCGCCATAAAAAAATTAAGCTTACCTCTTTTATGAGAGATATGCTTGTAAATATACCTACAACTGACGATGTAGGTAATGATTATGGTCTTGCCAAGCTTAATGCAGGGTACAGCCTTGGTGGTGCAGAGCTTTCTGTTAAAACTATAGAAACTAACTTTGGTGTTGATATAGACAGATATGCAATAGTAAACTTTGAAACCTTTAAGAGTATCATTGATACATTAGGTGGTATTGACATTAATCTTACACAGGATGAGATAGACTATATCAACTGGCAAACATATCTTAACAAGCAGTCAAGAGGAAGACACGAGATTACAGCCCCACCTGGTAAGGTACACCTGAACGGACGACAGGCGTTGTGGTATGCCAGAAATAGGGGATATGAGGACGATGAGCACCCAGAGTTTGTTGCCGAGGGCGATGACTTTGATAGAACATCTCGTCAAAGAAATCTTATGAGAACCCTGATGAACGACTTTAAAAATGCCAGTATGACAGAGATAGTTAAAATAGTAAGTGAAATTGGTCCAATGGTTACAACAAACCTTAAAAAGGACGAAATAACAACGCTTGTTGCAAATTCGCTTACTTACTTGTCATATGATATTGAAGAATTCAGTTTGCCTACATCTGATTGCTACCGATATAGCTGGTATGAACAGCAATCTGTGCTAGAAATAATAGATATGCAGTTGCTTCGTACTAAGCTTGCTAAATTTATATTTGGTGAAGAAACAGTGGTTTTAAATAATGAAGAAATTTCCACCGACCCACCAACAGAAGCACCATCATACACAGGCTATTCAGATACATTAGATGAAGAAGATTATGTTGAAGACGAGTATGATGAATATGATTATAGCTATTAAGCTAATATAGCAAAAGTTAATTTGAATAATAAAATCAAAAAAGCAAGCCATCGGCTTGCTTTTTTATGGTGGGGTAGAGGTGAAAATTGTAGTTTGTTGTGCGTAGCTTGACAAACTACAATTTATTTAATTGCTTAGGGTATATTATCTGCTAAAACATAGAATAAATTTAATATAAAAATAAAGAAATTTTGAAAAAAGACTTGATTTTTTTAAAAGTATGTGATATTATATATAGGCAGTCGAGAATAGACTATGCGTTGGTAGCTCAGCTGGATAGAGTGACTGGCTACGAACCAGTAGGTCGGGGGTTCGAGTCCCTCCCAGCGCACCATTCATTTTAGAGGATATACTCTAGAGTGTGTCCTCTAAAACAGAATATTGCTTATTAAAAACGGAACTAGTT
>JAXJJE010000116.1:0-3324 GCA_036298405.1 Acutalibacteraceae bacterium | reverse complement strand
GACACTGTTCCCATTTGATCGCTTCGGCATTGTAGAATCTTATGAACTGGAGGCTGAACAGGCATGAGTGAAGCACAATCTATCCAATGGTTCCCTGGTCATATGACCAAAACAAAAAGAAAGATACAAGCTAGCCTAAAGCTTGTAGATATTGTTGCAGAGATTATTGACGCAAGAATCCCTGTAAGCAGTCGCAATCCAGATCTTGACCAGCTTATACAGAATAAGCCTAGAATTATTCTTATGAATAAATGTGATATGGCAGATAAGGCACAAACTAACAGATGGATTGATTACTACAAAAAGCATAATATTACAGCAATTCCTGTAGATTGTAAATCTGGTAAGGGTTTAAATAAATTTATTCCAACAGTCAGAGAGGTACTTTCTGACAAAATAGAGCAGTGGGAAGCAAAAGGAATGAAAAACAGAAGTATACACATTATGATTGTTGGTATTCCTAATGTTGGTAAATCCTCATTTATAAACAGAATGGCTAAAAAGGATAGTGCGAAGGTAGAGGACAGACCAGGTGTAACCAGAGGTAACCAGTGGTTTTCTATTGGTGGAGGATTAGAGCTTTTAGACACCCCTGGTGTACTATGGCCAAAGTTTGATGATCAAGAGGTAGGAGAGAAGCTTGCCTTTACTGGTGCTGTAAAGGATCAGGTAATGGATACAGAACTGCTCGCCTTCAGATTGCTTGAGGTTATGTGCAAATACCCTACACCACAGTTTATAGAACGCTTTAAGCTGCAGGATGTAGACCTTGAAAATATAGAAGCCTATGACCTTTTAGAGGTTATAGGCAAAAAAAGAGGGATGCTGATGTCTGGTGGTATTGTAAATACAGAGCGTGCTGCTGTAACAATTCTTGATGAATACAGATCAGCTAAGCTAGGTAATATAACACTTGAGTGTGTGCAATGATTCAGAAGCTTAAGAAGCAGGAGGTATTTTATGAAGCATATAGAATTATCTAAGTATTATTTTGAGCAAAAATTCCACTGCTCACAGGCAGTACTTGCTGCTTTTGCAGAGGAGCTTGGAATAAGCGAGAAGCAAGCCTTAAAGCTAGGTGGGTGCTTTGGTGGTGGTATGTGTAAGGGTGAAGTGTGTGGTGCTTGCACTGGTGCCTTAATGGCTTTGGGATTAAAATACGGTCAATCAGATGTTTCTGATACAGAAAGTAAAAAGAAAACAAATGATATAGCTGTAGAATTTCTTGATTTGTTTAAAAAAGAAAACGGATCTTATATATGTAAAGAATTACTAGGCTGTGATTTAGCAACTGCTGAGGGCAAGAAATATGCGTTGGATAATCAACTGTTTGTAACATTGTGTCCTAAGCTTGTTGAGTCAGCAACTATAATTGTCGAAAAGCTGCTTAATAATTAAAATGATATTTATTGAAATAAACATATTAGTGGCAGACTTAAATTTAACAGCTTTACAATAATTAAATTTGAAGGGTAATAGTATATGAGATATGTAAAAGAAATAATAATTGTGATACTGCAAATATTTTTGTTTTTTAAGGCTCCTACAATGGTATTCGAGGAACATAAAGTACAAATGATTATATTGGTAGCAGCACTTACAGTAATACTTTCATTTATAATTGGTTTAATTTCAAGTGAAAAAATGAAATTTTACTATCCACTTATAGTAGCTATTTATTTATAATATCAATATTTACGGATTATGGCTTGTCTTCATTCTTACTTGCCTTAGCATATCTGGGAATATCAACCATAGGTATGCTGTTAGGTGCTGGTATACATATCGTTATATGCTTTTTTATACGTATATTTCGCAAAAATAAAGAAGAGAAAGTTAATAATCAATCCTAACAATTAATTTTAATTAAAAAAACTCCACAAAAAAGCCTTTTGGATAAGCTGATATCCAAAAGGCTGATTTTTTATCTATAAATATTTTATCTATAAATTATATTTTCTCTCTTAGCACCATTTGAAACGATTGTAATAGGTACACCGATGTGCTTTTCAGCAAATTCTATGTACTTCTTACAGTTTTCTGGTAGCTCATCATAATTAGTAATGTGAGAAATGTCGCACTTCCAGCCTGGTAGAGTTTCGAAGATAGGCTTTGCTCTCTTTAGCTTTGTAGTAGATGGGAAGTAGTCTATTCTCTCACCGTCAAGCTCATAAGCAACGCATACTGGAATTTCGTCAAGGTAGCCAAGTACATCAAGAACAGTAAATGCAACCTGAGTAGCACCCTGAACTCTACAACCGTAGCGTGTAGCAACAAGGTCAAGCCAGCCCATTCTTCTTGGTCTGCCTGTTGTAGCACCATATTCGCCGCCGTCGCCACCACGTCTTCTTAGCTCGTCAGCTTCCTCGCCGAATATTTCAGAAACAAACTCACCAGCACCAACAGCACTTGAATAAGCCTTAACAACAGTTACGATTTCCTTTATCTCGTATGGTGGAACACCAGCACCAACTGCACCATAGCCTGCAATTGTATTTGAAGATGTAACCATAGGGTAGATGCCGAAATCTGTATCCTTTAAAGCACCAAGCTGACCTTCAAGAAGAATATTCTTGCCAGCCTTTGCAGCGTCGTATATAAATGAGAATGTATCTGCAACATAAGGTGCAAGCATCTCTTTATATTCCATAAGCTTGTCAAAGATTTCCTGCTCAGAAATTGGCTCTTTACCGTAAAGGTTTTTCAGTGTTGCGTTTTTAACCTCAAGAACTCTTTTAATCTTGTCCTTAAGTGTGTCAACATCATCGTAAAGCTCGTTTACCTGAAAGCCGATTTTAGAATACTTATCTGAGTAAAAAGGTGCAATACCACTTTTTGTTGAACCAAAAGAGTTTTTACCCAAACGCTCTTCCTCGTAGCAATCGAATGCAATGTGATATGGCATTACAATCTGTGCTCTGTCAGAAATAAGAATGTTTGGCTTTGGAACATTACGCTCCTCAAGCTCTTTCATTTCTTTAACAAAGTTTTCTACGCTAAGTGCAACACCATTACCGATAATATTAGTTATATGGCTGTGGAACACACCTGAAGGTAGCTGATGTAGTGCAAACTTACCATAATTGTTTACGATAGTATGACCAGCATTACTACCACCCTGAAAACGAATAACTATATCAGATTCTGATGCAAGTACATCAGTAATTTTGCCCTTGCCTTCGTCGCCCCAGTTGGCACCGACAATAGCTTTTACCATTTTTATGTCACTCCTAATTTTATTTTTAAAGGTGATTATACATTAATTTCTGCTTGCTCTGTAGCAAGGTTGCTGTATGGTGCCAAAGCCGGCTCTACAACCTCTTT
>JAXJJE010000115.1:0-8635 GCA_036298405.1 Acutalibacteraceae bacterium | reverse complement strand
GCTTATTAATTTTTCATTGCTATATAAACCTACAATATACGCTGTATTTTTACTCAAACGGTGGTTGAGGTCTACATAAAAATCCTCAAATTCGGGCACTGCAAAGCTTTCGCTTTTATTGGCTTTAAGAATGTCGTAATACTCATACAAATTCACATTATCAGAAAATGTATAATCACAGCTAGGCTGTATGTTATTGCTTTTTAAAGCAATAAGCCTCATAACATCGCCAACCATGCCACCCATATTTATCCTTTTGCAAAGTAAAGCAGTACCACCTGCTATACGGCACATATTTATTATTTCTTCAAAATCTGCACCACTTTGAATATCGGCTATAAACTCGCCACCATAGCGTACTATATAGCCTGTAATATTATCATCAACAAGCTGATACCACACATCGCATAATCCGTTATACTCTCCATAAGCATTCAAAAGTCCCTTTACTCTTGTAGCAAAGGGATTTTTTGAAGCCTGCGTAATATAATTCTGTATAATATCGCTTTTATAATCTACTAAATATATCATAGGCTGTTACTTAAAATTTTATTTGCCATCTGTGCTACAACCTGCTGTACAGAGCTTAAATCCTGTGCTGAAATCATACCACATGGTGAGTGTAAATATCTGCAAGGTAACGACACAGCCAAGGTGCGTACACCACTCTTTGATGTTTGTATTGCTCCTGCGTCATTGCCACCTGCTACAGCCTGCTTAAATTGAACCTTTACATTGTCGCTTGCACACTTCATAGCAGAAGCTACAAGCTCTTTATCGTAGATTGTTCGTCTGTCCATAAACGAAACTACTGCCCCATTACCAACAAAGCAAACCTTTTTTTCATCGGCTACATTTGGTATATCAGCAGCAGTGGTTGCCTCTACAACAATCGCAAAATCAGGCTCAACAGTATAGGCTGCACATTTAGCACCTCTCAGCCCTACCTCCTCTTGCACAACAAAAGAAAAATAAGTGTCGTACTCAAGGTCAGAATTAATAATCTCTATCATAATAGCACAGCCAGCTCTGTCATCAAGAGCCTTACCTGTGATAATATCATTTTCCCATTTAAAGTCGCAGTCAAATTGAATACTATCACCTAGCGAAACATACTGTAGTGCTTCTTCTTTACTTGCTGCACCAATGTCTATATACATAGAGTCTATTTTAGGCACAGAATCTCTCTGCTCTGCTGAAAGCAAATGCATAGGTGCTGCACATACCACACCACTTACATTTTTACCAACTGTAACGCTTTTACCCATTATAACTCGTCGGTCAATGCCACCAACCTCGTCAAATTTTAAATATCCACCAGAGGTTATATTAGTAACAATAAAACCAACCTCGTCCATATGTGCAGAAATAAGAAGCATTTTATCTGGTGTTTTTTTACCCTTTTTAAAAACGATAAGGTTACCCATAGAGTCTACGCTATACTCTGCACCAGAATCCTTTATATTGGCGATAATTATATCTCTTACTGCACCCTCATCGCCAGAAATACCATTTGCATTGCAAAGGCTTGCTAGTAGCTGTTTATTCATTTTCTGCACCTCTTTTCTCTATATACAGTGCAATCAGCTCTGCTGTTTTTTCGATATCTGCCATATCTACAACCTCAGCCTGAGTGTGCATATTTCTAAGTGGAATACTAAGCAATGCAGTTCTTATGCCACTTGCAGTTGTTGTAATTGCGTCTGCATTAGTGCCTGTTGTACTGCTCATAATTTCAAGCTGATAAGGGATATCATTCTGCTGTGCAATAGCCTTTAAAGCATTAAACATTTCTCTGTCTAAAATAGGAGCAAAGCCTATCATTGGTCCCTTTGAAAGCTCGCCACATTTTTCTGGTGATACTGTAGGCTGTGCTGCAAAGCTTACATCTACTACTATTGCACAGCTAGGTTTAATTGCAAATGAAGCTGTACGGCTACCTAAAAAGCCTGTTTCCTCCTGACTGCTTAAAAGGATTTTAATACAGCTATTAAGCTCTTTATCCTTAAGCAATTCAGCAACCCTTATAAGTGCAGCCACACCAGCCTTATTATCAAGGCTACCAGCTGTAAACCTTGTACCTATAAGCCTTTTAGGGGTTGAATTAACTATAACATTATCACCAAGTGTTACTATATTTTCAAGCTCTGCCTTAGATAAGCCAGTATCGATATAAATACTGTCGGCAGATGGTGCTTTATCCTCTCCACCGTCTGACAAATGTGGAGGCAAACAGCAGATAATACCATTAAGTAGCTTTTTGCCTATAACAGTTACCTCGCTACCAAGCAAAACTCGTCTGTCAATTCCACCACAGGTAGACACCTTTATAAAGCCTTCATCGTCAATATAAGACACAACAAAGCCTATTCTGTCGTTATGTGCGTCAAGCAGAATTACATCATCGCTGTTTGTATTTCCGATTGTTGCAATTATATTGTTATTATAATCTGTTTCTATCTTAGCATTAGGCAAAAGCTGTTTAATAACCTCTAGGTCTACAAGCTCATTACCCGAAACTGTACCACTTTTACAAAGTGATGTTAAAATCTTTTCCAAATTATTCACCTTACTTACACAAGCTCATTAACAATGCTCTTAAAGTGCTTTCCTCTTTCGTCAAAGTTTTTATAAAGGTCAAAGCTTGCACTTGCTGGTGACATAGAAACTATATCTCCCTCTACAGCAACCTCTCTTGCCTTTGCAACAGCCTCTACCATATTATTTACCTTGATTATCACAGGGTTACCCTCGGCATAATTTTCTGCATTTAATACTGCTTGCTCGATTTTTGGTGCTGTTGCACCCATAAGAATCAAATACTTTACCTTATCAACAATAACAGGTCCTAGCTCGTCATAAGGGATTTTCTTATCGTAGCCACCTGCAATAAGAACAATCTTAAAATCATACAGCGATAATGTACCAAGTGCTGTACGAGTTGGACTTGAGGCAATAGAATCGTTGTAATATTTTACACCGTCAAGCTCTCTTACAAACTCTGCTCTATGCTCAACGCCTGCAAATTGAGTAGCTACCTTTACAATATTTTCAGCGTCTACCTCTCCCCATACAGCAGCAATAGCAGACATATAATTTTCTACATTGTGCATACCTGGGATTTTAATATCTGCCATATTCATAACTGTAGCTTTTACACCATTGTCAGCTACTATTATGTCACCGTTGTCGCTTAAATATACACCATTATCAACAACAGATTTTCGTGAGAATTTAAGCACTCTGCCACGACACTCTGGTGTAAAAGACTCTGTAATTTCGTTATCCTTATTTAAAACAACCTTAGAAAATGCACTTTGATGTATTACTAGGTTTTTCTTAGAATCTATATACTCCTGCATATCCTTATGGATATCAAGGTGATTTGGTGCAAGATTGGTAACCACAGCTACATCAGGACCCTTACGCATTGAAATTAACTGAAAGCTTGAAAGCTCAACAACGGCTACATCATCATAGCCTATGCTTTCAATCTGTGGTAAAAGTGGAGTACCTATATTACCACCAAGGTGTACTGTTTTACCCTGTGCCTTCAGCATTTCTGCAATAATTGAGGTTGTTGTGGTTTTACCGTCACTACCTGTTACTGCATAAATTTTACAAGGACAAAGCTCGAAGAAAAGCTCCATTTCTGAGGTTACAACCACACCTCTGTCACGCATAGCTACAAGCTCATCCATATAATAACGCATACCAGGTGTTCTGAAAACTATATCAACATCAAGGTTTTTAAGGTAATCATCGCCAAGGCTTAGTGTTGCACCTGCATTTTCGGCTATATCTGCATTTTCGCCAAGCTGTTCTCTTGTGCGTTTATCACATGCAACAACTACTGCACCATACTTTATAAAAAGCTCTATTAAAGGTAAATTACTTGTACCTATACCACAAAAAGCAACTCTTTTACCTTTTATACTATTAAAGAAATTTTCAATTCTTTTATCCATTTAAAAGCTCTTCCTCTCTTAAATTTATTTTTGATTAAATATATTAAAATAATCTTAATACCAATATCTATTTAAACACCATGCAGCTTGTTGTAAAAATTCACCTAGCACCTTACCCTAGCTTTGAGCAAATTTTGCTATACAATTCATTCTACTGTTTAAACAGATATTCGTATAATATCAATTCTACCAAATTAATTATACTTTTTTTAGCAATAAATATCAATAGAAAGAGCAAAAAAGCACGCAATGCGTGCTTTTTTATACAGCATACAAAAAGGGGACGGTAAAACCGTCCCCTACAAAGTGTATGCAATTTAGAGAATTATCTTATGCCTTTTTACGAGCAACAAATGCAACGCCTAGAGCACCCATTAGAGTAGCAACAAGAGCAACGATTGGTGTGCTGTCACCAGTTGTTGTTGTACCTGTTGATGTGCTGCTTGAAGAGCTGCTTGATGAGCTGCTGCTTGATGAGCTGCTGCTTGATGAGCTACTGCTTGATGAGCTGCTTGATGAGCTGCTTGAAGAGCTGCTTGATGAGCTGCTTGATGACTCAACTGTGATATTTAGCTGCTGAGCAACCTTAGCCTTAGCCTCTTCCCATGTCATACCTGTTACGCTCTTACCATCAGCATCCCAGTCTAGGTAGTTTTCACCATCAACTAGACCATCAGCTGAGTTCTGTGGGTTGTACTTCTTTACGAAAGCATCGTATAGGTTCTGATCTGACTCACCAGGTAGGTAAGCTGTACCAATTACGTTAGCAATTGAAGATACTACCTTATGAGGACCACAATCTGGGTTGTTTCTCCAAGCTAGACCACTAGCAGTCTTCTTAGAGTCAACTGGGTTCTCGAACTTCTCATCTAGAACATAGCATGTATCACCGATACAGTTACCGTTGAATACTGTGTCGTATGTCTGAACGCCAGGAGCGTCTGATGAGATGATGATTAGGTTCCAGTCACCCTCTGGAACTTCGTATGTAGCTGTTTTCTTATCCTCAGAGATTGTCATTTTCTCATCCTTTGTCTGCCAGCCGTATAGACCTGCACCACCTGGTAGACCGTTCCAAATGTGAGCATAGTATGTCTTACTAGCTGCTGCCCAACCGTCTGGAATTTCGAATGTAATCTGACCTGAGAAAGCAGATGTGCTTACTGCGCTTGCACAAGCCATTGAACCAAGAATAGCAACGCTTGCTAGAACGCTAAGAATTTTCTTTTTCATTGTTAGTCTCCTCCAATAATATATAATCGTTTTGAAGCATACACTCCAGTGAAATAATTATATACCAAATTTATAAAATTAGCAACTACTTTTAAAAAAAAAGATATATCACAGTTAACCTAACATATCAATAAAAGTAGTATTTTTATTGTATAATTCAAACAAACTTCACTACAGAATATGCTACATTCATTTTAGATAAGGCTTAATAGCTTTTTAATATTTCTGTTTTAAACATTGCATAAAAATTTAAGGCAGATTTTTCTCTTACTTCGTAGCCTATACTTGTAGGGCTATGAAGTAAATGAAAAAAATCTGCCAAAAAATTACTGTGTTTTTTAATTTTTAGTATTAGTTGTTATTTTCTCTTTTCTTGTTAATAACAGCTAATACACCTAATGATGCAAGTACAGTTGTTGCAAGTACAGCCAGTGTTGCACCCTGAGATGTATTAACAGTACCCTTACCTGCATTTGTGTTTGCAGAAGTTGGAGCTGATGTTGGAGCCTGTGTTGGAGCTGTTGTTGGCTTTGCTGTTGGTGCCTCTGTTGGTGCCTCTGTTGGAGCTACTGTAGCCTCAGCTGTAGGTGCCTCTGTTGGAGCCTCTGTTGGAGTCTCTCCTACAACACCTAGCTTCGTAGCAAGCTCGGCTGTAATCTCTTCCCATGACATACCTGTTGCAACTCTACCATCATCGTTCCAGTCAAAATATTCTTCATAATCAACTATGCCATCAATACTATTCTGAGGGTTGTACTTTTTAACAAAGTCATCATATAATGACTGGTTTGTTTCTCCTGGAAGAAATGATGTACCAATTATAACACCTAATGAATTTACCACCTTATGAGGACCACAATCTGGGTTATTTCTCCAGAATAAGTTGTAAGAATAGCTAGGTGAATCAACCGGACCACTTTCCATTTCTTTACCAACATAGCATGTATCGCCAATACAGTTAGCGTTGAATACTGTGTCGTATGTCTGAGCACCAGGAACGTCTGATGAGATGATGATTAGGTTCCAGTCACCCTCTGGAACTTCGTATGTAGCTGTTTTCTTATCCTCAGAGATTGTCATTTCCTCTTCTGCTGTCTGCCAGCCATATAGACCCTCACCACCTGGTGTACCGTCCCAGATGTGAGCATAGAAAGTTTTGTTGGTTTTTGCCCAATTCTCTGGAACCTCGAATGTAATCTGACCAGCAAATGCAGATGTGTTTACTGCACTTACGCAAGCCATTGAACCAAGAATTGCAGTGCTTGCTAAAACACTAAGAATTTTCTTTTTCATTGTAAGTTTCCTCCAATAACACATAATCTTTTTTGAAGCATACAAAACTTCAGTAGCGTAATTATATAGCATATTACCAAAAATATCAACTGTTTTTTAAACCCGATATAACGGAATATATCTGTTATATCGGGTTTTATTGTTATATTTTATCATAAAATATAAATATCTGATAAAAAACTCAGCTATTCTTTTCTCTTTTCTTGCCCATACCATATGCCACGCCAACTGCTGTAAGCAGTGTTGAAGCAAGTACAGCTAATGTTGAATTTTGAGATGTGTTAACAGTACCATTTGATGTATTTGAGCTTGTAGCATTTGTAGCACCTGAGGTTGGAGCCTGTGTTGGAGCTGTTGTAGGCTTTGCTGTTGGTGCCTGTGTTGGAGCTGTTGTAGGCTTTGCTGTTGGTGCCTCTGTTGGTACCTCTGTAGGCTCTGCTGTTGGAGCCTCTGTTGGAGCCTCTGTTATTGGCTCTGTAGGAGTTATTGGTGGTAGTGGTGGGTCTATATGATATACTATTCTTGTTACCTCATCAATAAGCTTTTCACGATAGTCGTCTGTTAGTACTTCTGGATTATCATAGCCTTCATCTTCTGCTTCCATATGCCATCTATAATCTTCTATAAATTCATCTACCACTGATTCTGGTGTTTCGTGCTTTAACAAGGTGTCACCTGTAATTTTACCTGTTGAGGCAATGGATAAATATGGGCCTTCTGCAGGGTTATTTCTCCACTTACAAAAATACTTAGGGATATTAGAATCGTGAGTACCACCCTCGTAAACAGCCTCACTTACATATATTGTGTCACCTATACATTCGTCACTAAAGGTTGTCTCCCATGTTTGTGCACCACCATTAGCATGTAAAATCATCAAATCAGCCTTTTTATTCTCGCCAGCAGAAGATACTGCCGGAATATCATAGGAGTACATATTATCACCTAGATTTGTCATTTTACAAGAAGTTGAATCCCAAGTAAACAAATCACCCTCTGTGTCACTCCATACATAGCAATAATAAACTCCTCTGTGAGCTGCAGCTTCGCCACCCATACCTGTACTGTCAAAATAGATTGTACCTCTTGTCTGGGTATCCTCAGCAGAAACAGTTACTGCTGTTAATGTAGCCGCCATTGCAATAGCAAGCATACAGCTTAATACTTTTTTACTCATATTAATCTCTCCTCATTATTAAAAAAATCAGGGTATCCCCTTTCTTGCAAGTATATCACAATTTTAATTATAAAATCAACGCTTTATATCGAGTTTCATTGATATATACAATATTACTGCATTTTTTTGTTAACATTTATTTTCTGTTTTAGAAAAAACCGTATAAAATCATTTGCTGATTTTATACGGTCTTTAAAAGCATATTCAGTTGTTAGTAATAGCTTACTTAGCCTTTGCTTTCTCTCTTTTTGCTTATAGCAGAAGCTACACCCATTGAAGCAAGCAGTGTTATTGCAAGCACCATTACTGCTGAGCTTTGAGCTGTATTAACAGTACCATTTGATGTATTTGTGCTTGGAGCATTTGTTGGAGCCTGAGTTGGAGCTGTTGTTGGCTTTTCTGTAGGCTTCTGTGTTGGATTATCTGTTGGACCATCTATTGGTTCGTCAACCACATTCTGGAATGTATAAGCATAATCCATATCGTAATAAGGGTTTATAGCAGCCTTTGTATAATAAAAGCTGATATCAAAAACGTCTTCTTTAAAATAACGAGTAACAAACTGACCAAACTCATTCTGCAAAGGTGCTGTAGTTGTTTCACCAGTTTGTGGGTCAAAAAACTTGAATCCAGGCTTTGTATACTCTATAAGTTCACCAGATTCAGAAATTTCACTAGGTCTGTACATCAATGTACCAGCCAGATTTACATAATCAAACTTATCGCTATGTTCTGGTAGGTTAAAAGATTGATAAATAGGCAAATCATAAGCATATACATCCTTTGCGTATTCATCATAATTTTCTACAGTTGTATCTATAGCATTATTCCATTCAATATACTCTGCAAAGGTTGGCACAAATGCGTAATAGATATTAGAATCTGCATAAATGTCATCGCCGTTTTCGTCTAGCTTTGATAGCTTTTTAGCTGGTACACCAGGCTTCGCTTTATTATAGATATC
>JAXJJE010000114.1:0-4064 GCA_036298405.1 Acutalibacteraceae bacterium | reverse complement strand
CAGCAATAAATGTAGCACAGGCAAGAGGAGTAATTCTGCTTGCAGCTCAGCAAAACAATGTACCCATTTTTGAATACACACCGTTACAGGTTAAAACCGTAGTTACTGGCTATGGTAAAGCTAAAAAGCCACAGGTAATGGAAATGACACGCAGGCTCTTAAAGCTGGAGAAAATCCCAAAGCCTGACGATGCTGCCGACGCTTTAGCAATAGCACTATGCCATATTCAGGCAAGAGGCAGTGATTTAAGAAGTTTTATTACAAAAGGGAGATATAATTAATGTTTTACAGCGTAAGAGGTAAACTGCTGTGCATAGGTCAAGGCTTTGCAGCAATAGAATGTGGTGGAGTAGGCTATAAGTGCTATACATCTCTTGCTACACAAAATGCATTGCCTGCTATAAATAACGAGGCTATGCTGTATACATATCTTGCAGTACGAGAGGACGCAATGGAGCTATACGGCTTTGCTACAGAAAACGAGCTTGAATGCTTTAAGCTACTTATTACAGTAAGTGGTGTTGGTGCAAAAATGGCATTATCAATACTATCTGTGCTTACAGTTGAACAGCTTGTGCTTGCAGTGGCTTCGTCAGATATTAATGCAATTTCACGAGCACAGGGTGTAGGCAAAAAGAAAGCCGAGAGAATTGTGCTTGATTTAAAGGATAAAATAAAGGCGTTTGATAATGTGTTGCCGTCTGCTGAATTTACTGTTAAGTCTATGCCAACAGCAGTAACCACAGGTAATATGCCAAAGGCTATAGAGGCTTTAGCTGTACTTGGCTTTACCTCTAATGAGGTAACACCAATACTCAACACTCTTGATTGTTCACAGCCGGTAGAAAAGCTCATAAGTGCTGTGCTTAAAGAAATAGGAAGAAGATAAGGAGGGGTAACAATGGACTTTGATGAAATAGATTTTGAAAACAGACTTGTAGACCCCGAAGAGCTACCCGATGAATTTGGCGATACCGAAAATCCTCTAAGACCTAAAAATTTAGATGAATATATAGGTCAGGAAAAGGTAAAGGAAAACCTTGCAATTTATATACAGGCAGCCAAACAAAGACACGAAACCCTAGACCATGTATTGCTTTATGGTCCACCAGGCTTGGGTAAAACAACACTTGCTGGTATTATTGCAAATGAAATGGGCGTAAGCCTGCGTATAACCTCAGGCCCTGCAATAGAAAAGCCAGGTGACTTAGCAGCCTTACTTACAAACCTTAATGATGGTGATGTTTTATTTATAGATGAAATTCATCGCCTTAACCGTCAGGTTGAGGAAATTCTCTATTCTGCAATGGAGGATTTTACAATAGATATTATTACTGGTAAGGGTCAGATGGCTACATCGTACCACCTGCCATTGCCTAAGTTTACTCTTGTAGGTGCAACCACAAGAGCTGGTCAGATTTCTGCACCACTTCGTGACAGATTTGGTGTTGTACTAAGACTAGAGCTTTACACACCAGAGGAGCTTGGCAAAATAGTCACCAGAAGTGCTGGTATTTTAAATATGCCAATAGATTATGACGGTGCATTAGAGATTGCCTCTCGTTCACGAGGTACACCACGAATTGCAAACCGACTTTTAAAGCGTGTGCGTGACTTTGCACAGGTTATGAGTAACGGTGTAATTAACTGCGAGGTTTCTCAATTAGCACTTGACAGAATGGAAATTGACGAGCTTGGTCTGGACTCTAACGACAGACGAATGATAGAGGCTATGATAAAATTCTATAAGGGTGGCCCTGTAGGAGTAGAAACTTTGGCAGCCACAATAGGAGAAGAAGCAGTTACCATAGAGGATGTATACGAGCCTTATTTAATGCAGATAGGCTTTTTAAACCGTACACCACGAGGCAGATGTGTAACCGAGCTTGCTTGCAAGCATTTAGGCTATAGCTATCCGTCAGCAGATAACGGTATGCAGTCATTAATTTAGTTGGATAAATTATTTACATTATCTTATAACCTTAACTTATTAAGTTTATTAAAATATTGAGGTGAGTGTAAATGAAGAAAAAAGTTACTATTACTGTAATTGTTTTATTCTTAGGTGTTTTTGCTTTTTTGTTTTTTATTCCTCATCCGGCAATTTCTTATAACAAAGAATTATTTATTGAAAATAAAAGCTATTACGATGATGTTGTGAAAATGTGTAAGGAAAATATTATAAAGAAAGTAAGCGAACAGATACAGTCTTTTTTTCATCTGCAAATGATGGTGAGTCTTTATACTGCTATGATAATAAAGAATATTATCCTTTAACAGATGAACAAAGAAATTCTTTTAAAATGGTTGAAGAAACATTCCGACTTGATCATCAATCGTTAGAAGACTTAATTGTAACAGACGAATATGTTGTATTTAATATTGTTAATGGTAGAGCCTCATTTATCTATTCAGATGACAACTCTAAACCAAACTTTGTTAATACTCCAAAAGAGGATTCACAACATATCTATGTTGAAAAAATAGTTGACAATTGGTATTTTGCTTGTAATCAGGATTAATCGCAATAACAGTTTTAACTTATCTTTCAATTCAGTTTTATACTTATAAATTAAAATATATAAATAAAAATTTGGAGGTTTTATTATGGGAAGACTATTTGGAACAGACGGTGCAAGAGGTGTAGCTAATAAGGAGCTTACCTGCGAGCTTGCAATGAATATAGGCAGAGCAGCTGCAATGGTGCTTACAGACAGTAGCGACAAAAAGCCAGTTTTTGTAATTGGTAAGGATACTCGTTTAAGCTCAGATATGCTTGAGGGTGCTATTATTGCAGGTTTATGCTCAGTTGGTGCAGATGTTATCACACTTGGCGTTGTTCCTACACCTGCTGTTGCTTTACTTGTTAAGAAGTACAACGCAGACGCAGGTATTATGATTTCAGCATCACATAACCCATTTGAGTTTAACGGAATTAAAATATTCAGTGGCACAGGCTTCAAGCTACCAGACTCACTTGAAGAAGAAATTGAAGCAATTGTGCTTGATAACGCAAAACCATATGCAGTAGCTGACGATGATAAGCTTGGCAAGGTAACAGTTGCAGATAACGCTGTAGATGAGTATGTAGACCATGTAGTTGCTACAGTACCTCAAAAGCCAGAGGACTTAAAGGTAGCCTTCGACTGCTCAAACGGTTCTTCTTCTCGTACAGCTAAAGCAATTTTCGAAAAGCTAGGTGTAGAGTGCTACATCACACACAGCACACCAGATGGTACAAATATCAATAAGGATTGTGGTTCAACACATATCGAGGCACTTGCCGAGTATGTAAAGGCTAATAGCCTTGATTGTGGTATCGCATTCGACGGTGACGCAGACAGATGCTTGGCTGTTGACGAAAACGGCGAGCTTGTAGACGGTGACTTCATCATTGCAATGTGTGCACTAGACCTTAAAGAGAGAGGTATGCTAAAGAACAATACAGCTGTTGGAACAGTTCTAACAAATATGGGCTTTAATAAATTCTGCGAAGAAAATGACATCAGCTTTGAAGCAACAAAGGTTGGTGACAGATATGTTCTGGAGTCAATGGTAGAAAATGGTTATTCAATCGGTGGCGAGCAGAGTGGTCACGTAATTTTCCTTGACTACTGTACAACAGGTGACGGCCAGACAACAGCAGCACAGCTTTTAAGCCTTATGAAGCGTAAGGGACAGACGCTTTCAGAGGCTGCAAAGGTTATGCAGAGATTCCCACAGGTAATGGTAAATGTACATATTTCACCAGAGGGTAAAAATAAGGTAAACAGTGACGATGATGTTCAGGCAAAGGTAGCACAGGTTGCAAAAAAGCTTGAGGGTCACGGCAGAATTATTGTAAGAGAATCAGGCACAGAGCCACTTGTAAGAGTTATGCTAGAGGGTGACAACTACGCAGAAATTGAAGCTCTTGCAAACGAAACAGCAGAAATTGTAAAGGCTAAGCTAGGATAATAATTAGTTTTATTTCAGGAGGAAAACACAGTGCGAGTAGCAAATTGGGAAGATTATGAGCTTATAGATGCTTCAGCAGGAGAAAGACTTGAGCGTTGGGGTGATAT